>NZ_JBBEOI010000003.1 GCF_037860755.1 Aquipuribacter hungaricus
GTCGGGCGGGGTCGCGGGCGCCGACGGGGAGCCCGACCGGCGGCAGCCGCGGCAGCGCCGCGCCGACGCCCTGGTCGCCCTCGCCGAGACCGCGCTGGGTGTCGCTGTCCCCCGCCGTGGCGAGCGGCCGCGCGTGGTCGTCCACGTCACGCCCGGGCAGCTCGACGGCACGGCGGCCAGCCTGGCGCAGGTGGAGGGGGACGGTCCCGTCTCGCCCCGGGTGACGCGCCGTCTCACGTGCGACGCGGTGCTCCAGCGGGTCGTGACGACGCCGTCCCTCGGACCCCTCGACGTCGGGCGCGAGCACCGCCTGGTCACCCTCGCCCAACGACGCGCCCTCGCCGCACGCGACGGCGGCTGCACCGTCCCCGGCTGCGGCGCCCCACCCGACTGGTGCGACGCCCACCACATCGTCCACTGGGCCGACGGCGGCCCCTCCGACCTCGACAACTACACCCTCCTCTGCCCCGGCCACCACACCGCCGTCCACGCCGGCACCTGGCAGGTCCACACGACCGACGGGCAGATCACCGTCACCCCACCCCGGTGGGTCGACCCCACCCGGACGCCACGCCCTGTCCGCTACCACCGGGTCGAGCAGGCCCTGGCGGACCTCGACCTGCTGGGCACGGGGGCTGAAGGCCCTGCCCCGCCGGCTGACACCTCGCCCCCGGACCGGCAGCGCGACTCGCGCCTTCATCGGCTCGAGCACCCGCCAGACCCTCCGCACCGGGACGACGTCGTCGGCCGGACGCCAGACCCGCCGCCTGTGCCCCTCCTCGACCTACGCCTGATGGCGACGGACGACGTCTTCGGCCCGCGGTCGGATCCGCCGCCTGTGCCCCTCGTCGACCCACGCCTGATGGGGACGGACGACGTCTTCGGCTGCCCCGACAGCGCCCCGAGCCCGCCCCCTGTGCGCCCACCCGGCTGCGACGGCCCCCAGCCCGGCGACCGCCAGGCCGTCCAGGAGCTGGTCCGCACGTTGGTTCGTGAGGCAGCCCACGCTCTGCCATGACGGTCGGCGCGGTACTGCTCGAGCCCGGCCCCACGCTCCACCCAGAGGCGCCGCGGTGGGCCTGAGCCCTCGGGCTGCCCGTCCGGCGAGCGCCGGCTGCCCCCGACCGCCGCACCCCCGCCGGCTGCCACGCTTGCCCCGTGAGCAGCGACGTCGTGACCCGCCCCCCGGAGTCCGTGACCGTGACGGTCACCCGCCGCGCCCTCCCGGGCCGCGACGAGGAGATGTCCGCCTGGGTGCAGGCGGGGCAGCGGCTGGCCGGCGGCTTCGACGGCTTCCTGGGGGCCGGCCACGTCCGGCCCGGCCCGGCGAGCCAGGACTGGCACATGCTCTACCGCTTCGCCGACGAGCGCGCGCTCGACCGGTGGCAGCGCTCCGAGCAGCGCGACTGGTGGCTGAAGTCGGCGCTCGGCATCGTCCAGGAGACCCGGGTCGAGAAGCGGACCGGCATCGAGGGCTGGTTCGACGAGCCGTCGGGACGCGTCCTCAGCACCGCCGTGCCGAACGGCCCGCCGCGCTGGAAGCAGGCGTGCGTCATCTTCCTGGCCTTCGCGCCGGTCAACCTCGCGGCGCAGGCCGTCCTGCTGCCGGTCGTCGGCGGCTGGCCGCTGCCGCTGCGGGTCCTCGCCCTGACCGCCGTCCTCATCCCGCTCATGACCTACCTCGTGCTGCCGTTCGTCACCAGCCGGCTGCAGTGGTGGCTCGAGGGCAGGCCCGGCCCGTGGCGCCGCCGCCGCCGGCACGCGGGCCGGCCGTGAGCGTGGACCTGTCGCTGGAGGACTTCGAGGCGGCGGTGGGCGACGCGCTCGACCAGGTGCCGCCGGAGCTGGCGTCGCTCATGGACAACGTCGTGGTCCTCGTCGAGGAGCTGCCCCCGCCCGGTGAGCCCCAGGACCTGCTCGGCCTCTACGAGGGGACCCCGCTCACGGAGCGGGACAGCTGGTACGCCGGCGTCCTGCCCGACCGGATCTCGGTGTTCCGGCAGCCGACCCTGGCGGTCTGCGACTCCCGCGACGAGGTCGTCGAGGAGGTGCTCGTCACCGTGGTGCACGAGATCGCCCACCACTTCGGGATCGAGGACGACCGGCTGCACGAGCTCGGCTGGGGCTGAGGTGCCCCACCGCACGGCCTCGGCGGCGCCCCGGGGGTGGGGTGCGCCCTACCCCGGGGACGCCGGGGCACAGGCCTGCCCGGCGACGGCGGCCCGACCAGGCTCGACGGCATGACGACACTGCTCCGGCGGCTCGGCCGCGACACCCTCTACGTCCTCGTCAGCTTCCCGCTCGCCGTCCTGTCCTTCACCGTCGTCCTCGCGGGCCTGGCGACCTCGCTGGGGCTGCTGGTCACGCTGCTCGGGATCCCCCTCGCGGTCCTCACCCTGCTCGTCGCACGCGGCCTCGCCGTCGTGGAGCGGGCCCGGCTGCGGCTGCTCGACGGCGCCGACCCCGCCCCGGCCGGCCACCGCCGCCCCACCGTCGGCGGGTGGCGCGGCCTGCTCCAGCGGCTGCGCGACCCGCAGTCCTGGCTCGACGTCCTCCACGCCCTGGTCGCGTTCCCGATGGCCGTGCTCACGTTCGTCGTCGTCGTGACGTGGTGGAGCGTCGCGCTGTTCGGCCTCACGTACTGGGTGTGGGTACGGGTGCTGCCGCCGGACGAGGGCGAGGGCCTGGCGTGGCTGCTGGGCTTCGACCAGCCCTGGGCCGAGACCGTCCTGACCACCCTCGTCGGCGTCGTCTTCGCCCTGACCCTGCCGGCCGTCGTCCGGGGCTGCGCCGCCGTCCAGTCCGGCCTGGCCCGGCTGCTCGTCGCCAACCCGGCGCTCGCCGGCCTCCGCCGCGAGGTGAGCACGCTCACCGCCAGCCGCGCCGCCGTGGTCGAGGCCGGCACGACGACCCTCCGCCGGCTGGAGCGCGACCTGCACGACGGCCCGCAGCAGCGCCTCGTGCGCCTGCAGATGGACCTGGCCGCCGCCCGTCGCAGGATGGGGGACGACCCTGCCGCCGCCGACCTGCTCGTCGAGGAGGCCGAGGTACAGGTGCAGGAGACCCTGTCCGAGCTCCGCGCCCTGTCCCGCGGCATCGCCCCGCCCGTCCTCACCGACCGCGGCCTGCCTGCCGCCCTGGCCTCGCTCGCGGGACGCTGCACGGTCCAGGTGACCCTCGACGTCGCCCTGCCCGACGGCACCCGGCTGCCCGACGCCGTCGAGGAGGCCGCCTACTTCGTGGTCTCCGAGGCGCTCACCAACGTCGCCAAGCACAGCGGCGCCCGCACCTGCACCGTCCACCTGTGGCGCGACGGCACCGGCCAGGAGCCGCAGCTGCACGTCGCGGTCGAGGACGACGGCGTCGGCGGCGCCCACCCCGCCAAGGGTCACGGCCTCGCCGGCCTGCGGGACCGGGTCGGCGGCCTGGGTGGCACGCTGGACGTCCAGGACTGTCCCGGTGGCGGGACCAGGCTGGAGGCGGTGCTCCCGTGCGCGTAGTGCTCGCCGAGGACTCGATGCTGCTGCGCGAGGGCCTGGTCAGGCTCCTCACCGAGGCCGGGTGCGACGTCGTGGCCGCGGTCGGCGACGCGCCGTCGCTCGTCGAGGCTGTCGTCGAGCACCGGCCGGACGTCGCGGTCGTGGACGTGCGGATGCCGCCGACCTTCACCGACGACGGGTTGCGCGCGGCGGTCGAGGCACGCCGGAGGGTGCCGGGGACCGCCGTCCTCGTCCTGTCGCAGTACGTCGAGCAGGCCTACGCCGACGAGCTGGTGGCCTCGGGCGACGGCGGCGTCGGGTACCTGCTCAAGGACCGCGTGGCCCGGCTCGACCAGCTCCAGGACGCGCTGCACCGGGTCCACGACGGCGGGACCGTGCTCGACCCCGAGGTCGTGGCGCAGCTGTTCGCCCGCCGTCGCCGGGGCGACCCGCTCGACGCGCTCAGCCCCCGCGAGCGCGAGGTGCTCGCGCTCATGGCCGAGGGGCGGTCGAACCCCGCCATCGCCGGCCACCTGGTCGTCAGCGAGGGGGCGGTCGAGAAGCACGTCGGCTCGATCTTCACCAAGCTGGGCCTGCTCCCGTCCTCGTCGGACTCCCGACGGGTCCTCGCGGTGCTCGCCTGGTTGCGCGCCTGAGCGACGGGGTAGGGACCCGCCATGAGCCCTGTGAGAGTCCGACCCCTTGGCGGCGCCGCCGGCTGCCTGACCATGATCGCTGTGTCCGTCCTCCTGTCGGTGCTCCTGACCGTCCTGCTCAACGTCGTCCTCTGACCGGCCTCCCCGCCCCCGCCGCGCGGCCGTGGCACCCGCGCGGAGCACCCGGTTTGGAGGCGGGGCCGGGAGCACCTATGCTCAGGACCGCTCACGACGGAAACGTCCCGCGCCCCTATCGTCTAGCGGCCTAGGACGCCGCCCTTTCAAGGCGGTAGCACGGGTTCGAATCCCGTTGGGGGTACGTCCCAGCACGTCCGCTCCACCAGCACCACAGTCCGTCAGCACCACGCACGACCAGCACCACAGCAAGGCCCCGTAGCGCAGTTGGTTAGCGCGCCGCCCTGTCACGGCGGAGGTCGCCGGTTCGAGCCCGGTCGGGGTCGCTCGGGGTGGGTCACCGCCCTCGGCCAGATAGCTCAGTTGGTAGAGCGTCCGACTGAAAATCGGAAGGTCGGCGGTTCGACCCCGCCTCTGGCCACACCCATGACCAGCAAGTATACCCGCGGCGAGTGCCGAGCGGCCCAGTTGACAGCAGTAGTTGACAGCAACGGCATCAGACGTAGAGCCCGTCTAACTTGTCCAACGCTAATCGCTGCTCGTCGACAGCCACGTGCGCGTACACGTTCATGGTCATCTCCAGGGCTGCGTGGCCGACGATCTCCATGACGACCCGCGGGTTGACTCCTAAGGTCAGGAGCATCGACACGCAGGTGTGCCGGAGGTCGTGCAACCGCACCGCCGGAACCCCGGCGTCCCGACACCAGCGCGCGAACGTCCGCGAGAAGTTGTTGGGGTCTACCGGCGTCCCGACAGTCGTCGTGAAAACGAGCTCCACCGGCGGCCAAGGGTGCAGGCACGCCTCGGCCTCGGCCGCCTGCCGAGAGCGATGTCGCCCCAGCGCCTCGAGGCAGACGCTCGGCATGGGAACCGTCCGCCGTGATCGTCGGGTCTTGGGCGGCAGAAACTGCAACCTTCCCTCGGACCAGTGCAGTCCCTGCCTCACATGCAGAACACTGGCGTCGAAGTCGATGTCCGACCAGCGCAGTCCCAGAGCCTCGGACCGGCGCAGCCCCAGGACCAGGAGCACCACCAAGGCAGCGTGCAGCCGGTCGGTGCGGGTCTGGGACAGCAGGAGTCGCGCCTCATCGACAGTCAAGACGCGTGTCTCTGCCCGAGGCGGCGTTGACAGCCTGACGAGCTTGGCCACGTTGCGCGGTACAAGGTCATCTCGAACAGCGTCCTCCAACGCCACCCGCAGGGTGGCATGCACATAACGGGTGGACCTGGGGCTCAGGCCGGAGGCGTCACATGCGGCCAGCAGGCTCCGGACGTCACGCGTAGAGAGCTTGCCGAGCTTGCGCGAGCCGATGACCGGCACGATGTGGAGCTTCACGTTCGAGCGGTAGCTGGTCAGCGTGTTGGGTCGAACCCGCTTGGCGGCCACCTCTTCGAGCCAGGAGCGCAGATACGAGGCGACGCTGTCCTGCGTCGTGGCTACCGGCAGCCCCCGGGCGACCTCCCCCATCAGGGCCACGAGCTTCGCGTTTGCCTCGTCCCGGGTGGCGCCGTACACGTAGCGCCGTGTCAGACCACCTCCCGGCTGGGGCACGAAGTAGGAAGCAGACCAGCGTCCGTCCGCTCGCTTCCATAGGCTCCCCTCACCGTTGCCTCGCGCCACTAGCTGGCCTCCCCACTCACCAAGTCATCGATGTACTGCTGCACTGCCACAATGGGCACCCGACGGGACCCTCCGATCTTGACGGAGATTAGGCGGTGCGACCGCATCAGGTCGTACACCCTCGACCGGCCAACCCTGAGGATGTGCGCCACCTCCTCCGGGGTCAGCAGGAGCGGGCTCAACTCTAGTGTCTTCCTCATCGCCACCTCTTTGTAGTCGCTGCTCCGGACCAAGTTCTGCCGCAGAGCTGGCCGCACGCCGCTCGGCCTCACCCGTCAACAGGGTGAGATGCCGGGCTCGGCGGTCACTCAGCACGTGCCAGTCCACGACGGTGTCCCCACCACTGAACACAGCCCAGGACCTGGCAGCCAGCCGCCCGCTCACCGAGGCCCCAGGACAAGGTGTCGAACTGCGCTGGCGCAGACAGCGAATTCGCGTGCGTTGATTGCCCATCTCTTAAGGCACCAGTGGCTGCCGCGCTCGGCGGGCCTCACGCATGCAGGCCGCCTGTCCGCTAGCAGGCTGGTGATCGCGATTAACAAGGCCTGGCGCTCCGCCGAGGTCGTCCGCCGCGAGTGGCTGTCGAGTTTCCTCGCCCGCAGGACCCCACCGGCGGGCGCGGAGGCGGTCATCTGCGAGGCGGTCGTTACGTCGCAGTGGACCCTCATCAAGGCGATCGAGAGCCGCCACAGCATGCTGCGGGACCTGCTGGGCATCACCGCCGCGACCGGCGGCGTCCCGGAGCTCTGCCAGCGTCTGACCGTTCGCCCGAGCACCCCCAAGACGTCGACCATGCTCAGCCTCGCGTGCGTCGTCGCGGCGTGGGAGCAGAGCACCGGCAGCCACACCTGGTGCAACCCGAGCGACTGGGACAGGCGCGTCATGTCCGCGCTGGCCGGGTGGGGCTACCCGCCCAGCGAGATAAAGTCCCTACTGACTCGCACCGACTCCACCCAGCCCGAGTCCTCCTCCGGAACCGAGCCCGGCGCCGAGCAGGAGCGGTCAGAGGGAGCCGAGGTGTCCGCCCCGCACCCGAGCGTGGTGAGCGAGGCGTGACGTACCTGGACAGACTCCGCTCGCAGGTGGTTGCGGCTGAACTGCGCGCCGTGGCGGTGCACGCCGACCCGGAGTCGCTGCAGAGCGAGGTGCGTCGTGCGCGCGACCGGCTCAGCCTGGCACGAGGTGTGCTGCTCATCGCTGAGGCAGATCCCCAGTTGCGCGACCTGACAACGAGACCCGAAGCGGGCTGACGATCCCCTGGGCCGCCGCCTTCGGGTGGCGCGGCCCACGCTGTTGGCACCGGGCGGCTGGTGCTCACCGCAGGGGCAGCTGCTGGCCGAGGAGCCGCCGGACGCGTGCGAGGTCAGCGGCGACGTCGGCGGGATCGGCGCGCGCGGCTTACGCAGGGTCCGGGCACGACCGCGAGCGCCCCGCGGGTCGGCGAGCGGAATCCTGATCAGGTGGCGTCGGGCTGCCCACTCGCACCACCTTGGACGCGAACCTGGCCACGACCCGTGGGTCGGTCAACGCCTGCGCCAGCCGGGAGGCCGGCACCGCACGCCCCTGCCCTGTCGCCACCGGCCCATCACAACATCACGCCCGGACAGCCATACCGACCTGAGACGCCGTGCCCGCCCCGGCCACCGGCTCCTGCGCCGAGGCACTCCCGCCCGACTCGGCGGCTCCCGTGTCCTCGGCTCCCGTGTCCTCGGCTCCCGTGTCCTCGGCTCCCGTGTCCTCGGCTCCCGTGTCCTCGGCTCCCGTGTCCTGGGTATCGGTGTCCTCAGCGATCGGGTCGGCCTGGTCGCTGGTGCGCGACCCGTCGCCTGACTCGGTCGTCTGGGCTGCCACGGCCCGGAGCCGGGCGACCTCCCGGGTGCCCAGGGCCTCGTCGGCGCACCAGTCGACGACCTCGCGGACCGTCAGGCGCTCCTGCTGCACCATCCGGTCCAGGGCGGCACCGGCCCGCGCCTCGGCGGCCGTGACGGCCGCGTCCCGTTCCCGGACCGCCACCAGGACCTCGACCACCAGCGCCTCGACGCGCTGCTCCCGCTCGGCGCGCTCACGCCGCCGCACGGACTGTGCGTCCAGCACCGCCCGTCGCGCCGCCTGCCGCACCGACTGCCGACCCGTCGACCTCACTGCCTGCTCACCCACGCCTGCTCCCCTTCTCGCTCCCGTGTGGTTCGTGCCTGACTCCGACACCCCCACAGGCACCGGACTACCTCCCCGGCGGTCACTCCCCGGGAACTTCCGACGTCGCCGGTCGACTAGGCAGGCAGACCGAGACGCGCCACGACGCGCACCAACCCAACACGCCTACGCCCCTGGACAACCGCGCCCGACCACCCCCAAGACGGACCCCCGAGCAGCACCCCACCACGCGTGGACAGCCACTCGTCCCCGACGCCGACCTCGCATGCCCCCGACCTCATCAGCGCGCGCTGCGTCCCCCCTCCGGAGCGCCCAAATCCATGTGCCACACACCTCTTGCATTCCCGGTCCAGGTTGTTGCGTCCCCCCTGACCGCCGAGGACGCCGGGACGCCCTGTGGTGGGTGTGATGAGCGTCCACAAGCTGACGGCGGGGTCGGGGTACGACTACCTGACCCGTCAGGTCGCGGCCATGGACGCCACCGAGAAGGGCCACACCGGGCTGGCCAGCTACTACACCGAGCGCGGTGAGACACCCGGGCAGTGGGTGGGCTCCGGCATGGCCGGGATCGACGGCCTAGCCGCCGGCGACATCGTCACCGCCGAGCAGATGCAGGCCCTGTTCGGCTCCGGGCACCACCCGCTCGCCGCGCAACGGCTGGCCGAGCTCGAGGCAGCCCACCCAGACCAGCCAGGCCGTCCCGGGAGCCTGAGCGTCCGGGACCGGCAGGCCGTGACCCGGCTCGGGGCGCCGTACAAGGTGTTCAGCGGCGACGTCAGCCCGTTCCGGCTCGAGGTCGCCAAGCGCATCGCGGCCATCAACGCCGACGCCGGGCTGCCCGGCGACTGGCCGGTGCCCGCCGAGGAACGGGCTAGGGTCCGCACCGAGGTCGGTCGGGAGTTCTTCCTCGCCGAGCACGGCCGGGAACCGCTGGACGCCCGTGAGCTGGCCGGGTCGATCGCCCGGCAGTCACGGCCGAGGACGACCGCGGTCGCCGGGTACGACCTCACGTTCTCCCCGGTGAAGTCCGTCAGCGCCCTCTGGGCGATCGCCCCGCCGGAGATCGCCGCCCGGATCGAGCGGGCCCACCAGGGCGCGGTCTCCGACGCGCTGCGGTTCATCGAGACCCACGCGCTATACACGCGCACCGGCACCGACGGGGTCCGGCAGGTCGACGTCCGGGGCCTGGTCGGGACCGCGTTCACCCACCGCGACAGCCGCGCCGGCGACCCCGACCTGCACACCCATGTCGCGATCGCCAACAAGGTCCAGACCCTCGGGCAAACCGCCGGCGAAAGTGCGGAGGACGCTGCGGGCGGCGCCGAGGTCGAGGGCGGTCGGTGGCTCGCGATCGACGGCCGGATCCTGTTCAAGGCGGTCGTCACCGCCTCCGAGACGTACAACACCGCGCTGGAGACCCGGCTGCGTGACGACCTCGGCGTGCAGTTCGACGTCCGCGGCGGCCACCAGGCGAGCACTCGGGCGGAGGCGCGGAAGCGTCCGGTCCGGGAGGTGGTCGGGTTCGAGCCGACGCTGCTGCAGCGGTGGTCGGCGAGGCGGGCCAGCATCGAGGTGCGTCAGGGCGAGCTCGCCACCGAGTTCCAGGGTCGGCACGGTCGACCGCCGACCGCCGTGGAGGCGCTGCAGCTGGCTCAGCAGGCCACCCTGGAGACCCGGGACGCCAAGCACGAACCGAGCACCCTGGCCGAGCAGCGCGCGGCCTGGCGGGCGCAGGCCGAGCACGTCCTGGGCGGCGCCCAACAGGTGCAGCGGATGCTGGGGGACGTTCTCCAGCCCTCGCTGCGCCGCCCCGCCGCAGCGCAGCGGGCGGTCGACGTCGGCAGCCCGGCCTGGCTGTCGGCCGCGGCGGACCGCACCCTCACAGTGATGCAGGAGCGTCGTTCGACGTGGCAGGTCTGGCACGTCCGGGCCGAGGCGCAACGGCAAGTCCGCAGCGGCGGCGCCTCCGCGGCGGTGAGCGAGCGGGCGGTCGACGCACTGGTCGAGGAGGTCCTGCAGCGGCGGTCCGTGTCCCTGGCCGTGGCCGAACGCGACACGCACGGGCGCCTTCTGGCCGAACCGGGGCAGCTGCGTCGCCTCGACGGCAGCAGCGTGTACCGGGTCGCGGGCGCCGACCTGCTCACCTCCGCGGCCGTGCTCGGAGCCGAGCAGCAGCTGGTGGCCACGGCCGGGCGCCGCGACGGGCGCGTCGTCGAGGACCGCGCCGTCGACGTCGCGCTGCTGGAGGCCACGGCGAACGGGACCGTCCTGAACGCCGGTCAGGTCGCGCTGGTGCGGCAGATGGCTACTTCCGGCGCCCGGCTGCAGTTGGGGATCGCACCGGCCGGGTCGGGCAAGACCACCGCCATGTCGGCGCTGGCCGCGGCCTGGACCGAGGGCGGCGGGTACGTCGTCGGACTGGCGCCCTCGGCGGCCGCCGCGGCCGCGCTGCGGGAGCAGACCGGCACCCAGACCGAGACGCTCGCCAAGCTGACGTGGTCGTTGAGTGACCGGTCACAGGGGTCAGAGAAGTCGCTGCCGGAGTGGGCGCAACGGATCGACGAGACGACCCTGGTGGTGATCGACGAGGCCGGGATGGCGGACACGATGTCGCTGGCGGCCGCGGTGTCGTTCGTCATCGAGCGCGGCGGCAGTGTCCGGCTCGTCGGCGACGACCAGCAGCTCGCCGCGATCGGTGCAGGCGGGGTCCTGCGCGACATCGCCGCGACCCACGGCGCCGTCCACCTCAGCGAACTCCTGCGCTTCGCCGACCCCGCCGAGGGAGCCGCCACGCTCGCGCTGCGGGAGGGCCGGCCCGAGGCGCTCGGCTTCTACCTCGACCACAACCGGGTCCACGTCGGGGACCTCACCACCATGACCGGACAGGTGTTCCAGGCATGGCAGGACGACCGGGCCGCCGGCCTGGACTCCATCATGCTCGCGCCCACCCACGACCTGGTCGCCGACCTCAACCAGCGCGCCCGCACCCACCGCCTCAGCACCACCCCCGAGGACACCAGCAACGTCAGCACCGAGACGACGCCGGCGATGTCGGCGGCACCTGTCGTCATTCGGCTCGCGGACGGGCTCGAGGCCAGCGCAGGTGACCTGCTCATCACCCGGACCAACGACCGCTCGCTGCGGACCACGTCGACGGACTGGGTAAAGAACGGGGACCGGTGGACCCTGACGATCGTCCACGACGACGGCTCCCTCACCGCCCAGCACCTCGGCAGCGGGCGCAGCGTGCAACTGCCGGCGGCGTACGTTCAGGCCTCCGTCGAGCTCGGCTACGCCACGACGGTGCACACCGCGCAGGGCGTCTCGGTGGACACCATGCACGGCCTGGCCGGAGGGGAGCAGTCCCAGCTGTCCCGCCAGCAGCTGTACACGATGCTGACCCGGGGCCGGATCGCGAACCACGTATACCTGGAGGTCGTCGGCGACGGCGACCCCCACAGCGTCATCCGCCCCGAGGTGGTGCGCCCGCTGAGCGCGACCGACCACCTCGAGGCCATCCTCGCCCGCGACGGCGCGCCGACGTCGGCGAGCACGCTGCAGCGGGACCAGGCCACCCCCGCGGTCCTGCTCGGCCAGGCCACGGCTCGCTACGTCGACGCGCTGCACGTCGCCGCGCAGGACGTCGTCGGACCCGACACGGCCCGCCAGATCGACGCCGCGGCCGCAGACGTCGCCGGCGGCCTGCAGGAGTCCCCCGCCTGGCCCGCGCTGCGGGCGCACCTGATGCTGCTGGCCGCGGGCGGCACCGACCCCGTTCAGGCCCTGCACGACGCGGCCACCCTCCGGTCCCTGGATGGTGTGGCCGATCCCGCGGCGGTGCTCGACTGGCGCCTGGACGCCACGGGGTCCCGCAGCAGCGGTCCGGGACCGCTGCCCTGGCTGCCAGCTATCCCCGCGCAGCTGGGCCAGGACGGCACGTGGGGCGCCTACCTGACCGACCGCGCCGACCTGGTCGTCGACCTCGCCGCGCAGGTCACCGCACAGGTCACCACGCGGGTCGGTACGGGCGCTGGTGACGGGTCCACCGCGCCGGTGTGGCTGCAGCAGGGTGGTCCCAGGCCGCCCGCGGACGTCGTCGCCGACGTCGAGGTGTGGCGGGCTGCGATGCAGGTCGAGCCGGGAGACCGCCGTCCCACCGGCCCGGCGCAGCTGCAGAAGGCCGCCCTCACCTGGCAGCGCACCCTGCAGGAGCGGGTCGAGAACGGTCGGACCCCGGCCGTGGCGGAGTGGGGTGAGCTGCTGCGGAGCACCGCGCCCGCCGTCACCGACGACGCGTTCACCCCTGTCCTCGCCGAACACCTCGCCGGGCTGTCCCGGGCCGGGATCGACGCCCGCGCCCTGCTCGTCGACGCCGCCGGCCTCGGACCGCTGCCCGACGACCACGCCGCGGCCGCCATGTGGTGGCGGATCAGCCGGCACGTCTCCCCCGCCGTCGCCCCCCGCCATCACGAACCCCTCGCCGCCACCGACGGCGAGCCGCTGCCCGTGGCGTGGGCCGACCGGGTCGCCCACGTGCTCGGGTCCGAGCGCGCGCAGGCCGTCCAGGCGAGCCCCCTGTGGCCGGCGCTGGTGGCGGTCGTCGAGCACGGCCTGCAGCGCGGCTGGCAGGTCGACGCACTGCTCGACGCCGCCACCCCACCCGGACTGCACCATGGGGGCCGGACAGATGGGGCCGACGCCGAGGCGTTCGCTGTCGAGGACACCTGCTTGGCGATGGTGTGGCGGGCCTCCGTCCTCACCGACCCCAGCAGCAGCGAACACCTCGACGTCCTCGAGAACCCGGCCCCGGTGGACCTCTGGGACGGCGTGGGACCCGACCTGCCGCTGCGTGACGGTGAGGGACCCGTCGTCACCGTGGAGCCGGAGCACATCGCCCCCGACCCGTCCGTCGACCTGCTCGACCGGACACCCGCGCGGAAGGACCCGGAGGTCGCCGGCGGCACCGTGGAGACCGGCGCAGGGCTGGACCTGCACGACGAGAAGGCCGCTGTCGCGGCCGACCTCGCGGTGCAGGCCCGGCTGCGGGACCTGCTCGGGGCACCGGAGCCCAGCGCCGTGGACGTCGAGCGGCTGCTGCAGAGGGCCTACGAGCTGGAGACCTCCCTGGTGTCCCGGGAGCGGGTGGTGGAGGTCAACCAGCTGGCGCTGGCCTGGTTCCAGGACCAGTACCGCGGCTCGTGGGCACAGCAGCACCTGCAGGAGCGGTTCGGTCGCGACGTCGTCGACGAGCCGGCCGTCCGACCCGGGTACGCGCCGTCCGGGTGGAACGGGCTCGTGAGCCACCTGCGACACCGCGGTGTCGACGACGAGGAAATGCTCGCCGCGGGTGTCGCCATCACCGCCAGCACTGGCAGGCTCATCGACCGGTTCCGTGACCGGGCGGTGCTCTCCATCACCCACCACGGGGACGTCCTCGGGTTCGTCGGCCGACGCCACCCCGACGTCAGCGACACCGACCAGCGCGGGCCGAAGTACCTCAACACCGCCACCACCGTCGCCTACGTCAAGGGCGCCCAGCTGTACGTCGCCGGCGAGAACCTCCTGGGCGCAGGCGCGGTCCCGGTCATCGTCGAGGGCCCCATGGACGCGATCGCCGTCACCCTCGCCACCAGCGGCAGCCACGTCGGCGTGGCTCCCCTGGGGACCGCTCTCACCGACCAGCAGGCCGCCCAGCTCGCCGCCCTGGGCAGCCCCCTGGCGCCTGCACCGGTGGTGGCCACCGACGGCGACCTCGCCGGCCGGATGGCGGCCGAACGTGCCTACTGGACCCTTACCCTGCACGGCCTGGACCCCGCCGTGGTCCAGCTGCCCGCCGGCGCCGACCCCGCCGACCTGTACGCCGCCCACGGCGCCGCCCCGCTGCAGCAGCTCCTGGACCAGGCACGCCCACTCGGGCAGGTGCTCGTCGACGAGCGGCTCACCAACCTGTCCGCAGGGCAGGCCTTGGTCGAGGCGATGGCCGTCGCGGCGGCCCGCCCCTCACGCGAGTGGTCGACGGCTGCGGAGGGAGTCGCCTCGCGGCTCGACCGCGGTCGTGCCGAGGTCGACCAGCAGCTCCTCGACCACGTCCGGGCGTGGAACGCCGACCCCCGACGCGCCACCGACACCGCCCTGCAGGACGTCCGTGCGGTACGGGAGCGACTGCAGCAGGCAGCCGCCGGCGAGCCCACCACCGCCCAGCCCGCGACCGTGCCAGGTGAGGCCGGAGAACAGTGGCGGGGCGTGGCCGGGACCGTCGACCCCCGACTCGTCACCCAGGACGACTGGCTTGCCCTCGCCCACCTCATGCAGGACGCCGCCGACCGTGGCCACGACGTCCCGGCCGCGACCCAGCGGCTCGTGCAGGACGCCCCCCTCGGTGACCGCCCAGCCCAGGAGCTCCGCTACCGCCTCGTCGCCCACCTGCAGCTGCACGTCGAGACGACGCCGACAGCCGGGGACCGCCGACGCGGGGCACCGGCGACGGAAGATCGGGAGCGACCTGCAGTGGACGTGCACCCATCACGCAGCCGCTGAGCGACCCGGTCCGCGGCTGGGCTGGGCTGGGGACAGCGAGTTCGTGCCCCTCAAGGCGTCGGATCGCTCCCGATGGGCAGGTGTTCCTCGATGCCTGCTTGCACGAGCACAACGCCGACCACGCCTGGTTCGTCACCACCACCCGGCTCTCCAAGGCAGCCTGCGACCTCGGCACTCGCCGCGGCGTGCGATTCCTGGACCGAGACGCCCCCGCCGAATGGATGGCCCCCGGGTCGACAGCTCCGGCAGCCAGCCCGCTCCCCCTCGAGGTAGTGGGGCCGGGCAAGTGGCGTGACGGGCTCCGACGGTGGCACTCTTTGCAAACATTACAAAGGAGTGCCAAGGATGCCGCGCAACCCGTTCAAGCCGACGGCCGGCGCGAGCCCGCCCCTGCTGGTCGGCCGCGACGACGTACTCGAGGAGTTCACCGAGGCGCTGGAAGACGGTCCCGGAGCGCCCGGTCGCCTGGTCATCTTCACCGGCCCACGGGGCGTGGGCAAGACGGTGATGCTCACCGAGGTGGGAGACCAGGCGCTGCGTCAGGGGTGGGTGACGCTGGCCGAGACCGCCACCCCGGGGCTCGTGCGACGCCTCCAGCACGCCGTGACCCGAGCGCTGCACGACCTGGACTCCTCGACCGCGCCCGGGCGGAGCGTCACCAGTGTCACCCTGCCCGTGGTCGGGGGCGGGTTCACCACGACGGCTCCACCCACCGCCGTGGTCGAGTGGCGTACGGAGCTCGGCCGCCTTCTGGACACGCTCGAGCGCAACGGCACCGGGCTCCTCATCACCGTCGACGAGGTCCACAAGGGCGCGCGAGAGGACCTGCGGGACCTGGCTGCGACCGTGCAGCACCTCATCCGCGAAGACCGCAACGTGGCTCTGGCCCTGGCCGGCCTCCCCTCTGCGGTGTCGGACCTGCTCAACGACGACGTGCTGACCTTCCTGCGGCGCGCCACCCCGTTCGAGCTGCACGACGTCCCGCTCGACCGTGTCAGCGACGCTCTGCGCACCACCATCGCCGCGGAAGGACGCTCGATCACGGACGACGCCCTCGACGAGGCGACCTGCGCCACGGGGGGCTACCCGTTCATGATCCAGCTCGTCGGGTACCACGTCTGGCGCAAGGCGGACGGCGACACCATCGACCTGGCCGCGGTTCAGGCCGGCGTGCCCGCTGCGCGCAAGCGGCTCGGCTCCACCGTCCACGAGACCGCCCTGGCAGACCTGTCCGACGTCGACCGCACCTACCTCCTCGCCATGTCGCACGACGAAGGGGAGTCCTCCACCGGTGAGGTGGCCCGTCGCCTGGGCGAGACCCCGTACTACGCCTCCACCTACCGGGCCCGCCTCATCGCCGCCGGCGTCATCGAACCCACTCGCCGCGGCTACGTCGACTTCACCATCCCGTACCTGCGGGAGTACCTGCGCGAGCACGCCGCCCGCTACGAGATGGCCTCACGCGGAGCCGGGCGGCACACACGTCGCTGACCCCCGCAGGGACGACGGTCACCCGACCCGCACCCGCGCCGACGGCGGAACGGGCGAGCCTGCTCACGGGTCTAGCTCGCCGGTCTGCAGGTCGACGACGCTCAGCCGGGGCGGGCGTGAGGGCGCCGGTGAGCCTGCACCCTGGGCGGCCAGGACGTCCGCGTCGTACAGCTCAGCTCGTGCACCTCGGGTGGCGTCGGCCGTGTGGCGGGTGTGGCGTCCCTTGGCGGGCCACGGTTCGTGCCCGTCCTGGCAGTGGCCCTTGGTGCGTGTCCGGGTGCGGTCCTGGAAGGCGGGCAGGCTGTAGCGGTGCCAGTCCTCCATGGCGTCGCTTGTCAGCTCCTTACCGGCGCGGCGGCGCTGGTCGGCGAGGACGGCGATCTCGTGGACGAGGTGGGGGTGCTGGGGCCAGCAGGGCAGGACGGCGGTTTCGGCGTCCCAGACGTACTCGGCGTTGAGCCAGGTGACGACCTGCTCGAGCCAGTCCCACACCTGCCGGCGTAGCTGCGGCTGGAGGCAGGAGGCGGGGTCCCAGGGGCGGGGCAGCTGGGCCAGGTCGCCGAGGGCGTCGATCTGCTCCTTGGTGCCGGTGGCCGCGATGTGCAGTTCCCGGTAGGCCAGGCGCACCAGCTGGGCCGGCTGTGGAAAGGGCGCCACCAACGGCCCGGTCGACGACCGGGCGGCTGGGGCCGGGGTGGTCACCTGGGTCCCTCCTCGTGGGTGGTGAGGCCGTGCCGGCGGGCTTCGGCGAGGGCGGCCACGGCGCGGGCGGAGGCACTGACGGTGCTGCTGCGGGTGGCGCCGACCTGCTCGCGCTGCTCCTGCTGCTCCTGCAGCAGCCGCCGGCCGGTGCGGCCGTCGATGCACCGGTGCAGGCGGGCGATGATGGGCTTGCCGTTCTCGGCCACCACCAGGGCGCGCCGTTCGGGTAGCTGGCGGATCTCCTCCGGGCGTAGGACCGCGATGTCGTCGCCGGACACGGTCCGACCGCCCCGCCCGGTCTGCCAGCTGCTGCGCGACACCCGGGTCATGCCCACCAGGTCGGAGACCTCCTGGTTGAACGCGACG
This sequence comes from Aquipuribacter hungaricus, assembly GCF_037860755.1. Lineage (NCBI taxonomy): Bacteria > Bacillati > Actinomycetota > Actinomycetes > Micrococcales > Intrasporangiaceae > Aquipuribacter > Aquipuribacter hungaricus. Next base: position 17,142 of record NZ_JBBEOI010000003.1, read on the forward strand.
TCCTTGCTGCCGCCGAACATCACGAGGACGTTGGTGAGGCCGAACAGGGCCCGGGCCTCCTGCTCACCGAAGATGGCCGCGAGCTGCCGCCAGGTCTGCGCGGCGTAGATGAACGAGATCCCGAGGGCCCGCTCGTTGGCCATACGGGTGCGCAGGGTCGGGATCGGTGCGGTGGAGGGCAGCTCGTCGAGGCAGGCAAGCATCGGCGGGCACAGCCGCGACCAGGGGGACTTGTTGGCCAGGGCCAGGGCGGTGTCCAGGACGTGCTCGGCCAGGGCCGTCATCAGCGGCGAGGCGGAGGCGTAGGGGTCCTCGCGGCCGAGGAGGTAGATGGTGCCGTGGCGGCGGATGACGTCGGCGATGTCGGTGCTGGCCCGCCCGGGGCCGGGGGTGCAGCGGGTGCGGATGTCGGCCTGGAAGAACAGGCTCATGGCCTGCTGGACCGTCGTGGTGGTGTTCCCGGCGGTGCGGTCGTCCCCGTGCAGGGCGCCGTGGAGCAGGCCGTGCCAGAACGGCGCGGCGTGGGGGTGCTCGCGCAGGATTTCCGACGGTTCACTCGCGCTGCGTGGGTTCGCGACCCAGCGCAGGACGTGCTCCAGGGACCTGCCGGTCAGGGCCGCAGCGTGGAAGAACGCCTGGATCACCTTCGCGGCCTCCGCGGCGTAGAAGCGGGCGGCGTCGTCACCGCCGCCGGAGCTCACGGCGCCCTTGACGGTGCCGGCGGTGAAGGCCTTCGCGCGGCGCTCGGCCACCATCGGGTCGACGCAGCCCTCGATCGGGTCCCACACCAGTTCGGGTAGACCGGGGGCCAGACCGAACGGGTCCAGGACGACGCAGGGCCGATCGTCACGGGACCGGGCGGTGACGCTCAAGAGCAGGTCGTCAACCTTGGTCAGGGTGACCAAGGCGGCACCCGGTGCGTCCAGGAGAGCGGGGGTGAGCAGGTCCAGGGTCTTCCCCGACCCCTGCGGGCCGATCACGCCGGCGGTGCGGTCCCAAGGGACCCACATCTCACCGCCGCGGGGTTCTTGCGCCCGGCCCAATCGCCAGCCGACCTCCCGGCAGGCCGCCACCTTCACAGCCGCCCCCCACCCGCACGCGCACCGGCCGTCGAGGCCTCCGCGGGGAACGGTGAGCCGTCATCGGGCAGGGTGGTCGGTGTCGCCCGGGGTGGTGGCGCCGGCGCGGCTGGGGTCCTGCGGCGGCCGTAGAGATCCGGGCGGATGATGGCCCGGTTGGCGCGCAGCCGTGACCGGCCGAGCATCTGCTCGACGTCGGCGGTGCTGGCCATGCCCTTCAACCGGCCCGGGCCCCATCTAGCCATGGCCTGCCAGCCGAGCAGCCCCAGCAGGGTGAGCGCCATCACCTCGGTGACCGCCACGCACGCCCACAGCGTGCCCGCGCCCGCCACCGCCTCGCCCGTCGCGCCGCCCTGCGCAGGCAGCCCCGTGGGGGGTTGTAGGCCGGCGGCGGCGTCACCGCGGAGCAGAGCCGGCAGGCTGGTGAACAGCTCGGTGCGCGGCGGGAACCGCCACGGCTGCCCGACGGCCACGTTCGCGATCGCACGGCCGCAGTGCGCCGCCAGCACGAGCACCATCACCACCGCGACGCTGATCCCGAGAGGTAGCTCCCAGGTCCACGGGTAGGGGTCATGGCGGCGGGCGCGCTGCATGCTCATGCCCCCACAAGTCAGCAGGGCCGGCCCGGCGGTCATCGCCGGGCGGTGCCCGGTGGCGGTAGGCCGGGGGGCTGGGCCGGCGCCGGTCGGTCAGGTGCGGGCGAGGGTGGCGCCGTCGGAGAGGTTGCCGACGCGCCAGATCTCGAACCGGTTGCGCTCGGGTCCGTCGGCGTAGCTGAAGGTGCCGGTGCCGCTGCGGCGGTCGCGGGCTTCGATGGTGCTGCGGGTGGCGGGGTCGAGGACGAGCATGACGTGCCCGATGCGGTCGGGTCCGAGGTAGGAGTCCCAGAAGACGAGGTCGCCCGGGCGTTCCTGCCCCAGCTGCACCCGGTGTCCGTTTCCGGCGGCGAGCCAGTCCCGCTGAGCGGCGGCGGTGCGGGGGGCGCTGATCCCGATCTGAGCCAGGGCGGTCTGGGTGAAGGAGGAGCAGTCCCAGGCGTCGGGGCCGCCGGCGCCGAAGACGTACGGCTCACCGACCTGCGCCTGGGCCCAGGTGAGCATGGCGACCACCCGCTCGTCGTCGATCGGGGGCAGGAGGGGGTTGCCGAGCGCGGCGGGGTTGGTGGTGCCTGGCCCGCAGTCGGTGAGGTCGCCGAGCACGGTCCCGCCGCCGTAGGCGTGCGCGTAGGACAAGACGTCGTTGACGTACCAGTCGGCCCGGTTGTAGGCGAACAGGGCCGCTCGGACGCCGTCTGGGCCCTCGGTGAGCCCGGACACGGTGAGGTAGTGCGCGGCGGAGTGCACGCTGTCGGCGTCGTTGGTGATGTCGGCTCGGCCGTCCTGGTCGCCGTCCACGCCCATCGCCGTCCAGGTCGCCGGCATGAACTGCATCAGCCCTTGGGCCCCGGCCGACGAGTTGGCGGTGAGCCGGCCGTGGGCGGTCTCGGCCATGCCGATGCCGGCGAGCACGGTCCACGGGATCTGGTAGCGGTCGGCGGCGGCCCGGTAGAGGGCCTCGACGTCGGCGGGGACTGGGACGGGTGCGTTGACCAGGGACGCCTTGCGTGGCTGGCCCGCCGGGGGCAGCCCGAAGCCGACACCCCCCTCCCCCGCGTCCCCCGCAGCGGCGGGGGGCGTCTCGGTGCCCGGGGGGACGAGACCGGCGGCGAGGGTGTTGCTGGGGGGGACCTGGGGGGGCGGGGCGCTCCCGTCCAGGGGGGCGCCGTGCTCGCGCATGAAGGCGACCGGGTCGATCGCGGTGCCGTTGCGGAGGACCTCGAAGTGCAGGTGGTTGCCGGTGCTGGTGCCGGTGGAGCCCTCCACGCCGAGCCGCTGCCCGGTGCTGACCTGGGTGCCGACGGTGACGGTGATGCTGGCCAAGTGGGCGTATCGGGTGCTGAGGCCACCGCCGTGGTCGATGTCGACGACGTTGCCGTACGCGCCGGCGTTCCTGGCGCGGGTGATCGTCCCCGCGGACGCGGCGACGACGGGGCCTGGGCCGGGCAGGGAGACCAGGTCCTGCCCGGTGTGGGTGCGCCACTCGAGGTGGATGGGGTGGAACTGCCGGCCGAACCCGCGCTTGGACACCGTGTAGGCCTGCTCGAACGGGGCCTGCCACTGCCCGGCACCACCGGCGGGGCCGCCGCCGGCGGGGGTGCTCCCCGGCCCGTTGCAGGCGACGGTGGCCAGGTGGACGCCGACGGCGGGGGCGGTGACCGTGGTGAGGACCAGGGCCGCCAGCAGCGGGCCACCGATGAGGCTCGCCAGGATCGCGGCGATGGTGAGCTTGACCATGGCCATCTCCCTCGTCCCGGTCCTCAGCCCGCGCCCTGGATGGCGTCGTTGGTGAACGTCAGCTGCTTCTCCAGGGGGTGCAGGACGGTCTGGACCTTGTACAGCTGCTCCCCGACCCCCCACACGGCGCGGCCCTTGCCGTGGCGGGCCCAGCCGGTGACGAGGTTGCGGGCGATCGGGCCGAGGGCGAGGAGCCGCTCGAGGTCGTCGCCGACGGCGGCGTCCTGGCCGTGGAGGATCTTGATGTCGGCCAGGTGCAGCATCTCCTTGGCGATGACGGCGGCCTGGGACCCGGCGGCGCCGGCGGACAGCAGGTCGCCGGGCTTGTGCGCGACGGCGATCTGCAGGTCCCCGCGCCGGGACAGCCGGAGGTCGGCGTCGAAGCTCTTCACCGCGTCCGGGCCCAGCCGGAGCTGGCGCCATGACTCGTCGCGGACGACCAGGCGCAGGTCACCGGGCGCGGCGGTCTCCCGCATCGCCCGACCCCAGGAGTTCAGGCACAGCAGGGCGATGCCGACGGCCTCGTCGCCGAGGGGTTCCAGCCGGGACAGGCTCAGGGACTGGATCGGGGCGCGCCAGTCGACGTTGATGCTGGTGTGGTCGTCGAACAGACCGGCCAGGGCGCCGGTGACGAGCTGGCCCAGGGCGTCGCGAAGCAGCCGGGTCTCGTCGAGGAACTGCCTCTCCGAGGCGTACCGGCATTGCGTGATCAGCCGGTCGGTGGGGTTGTCGAGCAGGTGCCACAGCTGGGGGATGGTGACCTCCACCAGCTGCGAGCCGCCGGCGGCGTAACCGGTGAGCTCCTGCAGGGCGGCGGTGACCACGACCTCGTCGCTGGGCCCGAACGGCACCAGGCTGTCCCCGATGCGCTGGCTGCCGACCAGGCCCCGGACCAGGGTGAGCCAGCGACCGAAGATCAGCGAGGACCGTCGCTGCGCCTCCACGGCGTCCAGCTCGGCCCAGCCCTGCCCCAACGGGCCGAAGGCCAGAGGGTTGACACGGGCGGGCAGCCCCGGACCGATAGTGAAGGGCTCCACCCCGACCGCGTGGCAGAGCTTCTCGTACTCGTCCTTGACGTCGCCGAGGATGAGGGCCCGGTACCCGAAGTCCAGCAGCCGCAGGACCATGGCCTTGACCGTGGCGCTCTTGCCGACGCCGGGGTTGCCGAAGCAGAAGATGTTGGGGTTGGTGACCTGGATGTCGTCGCGGACCACCCAGCCGAACGGGTCGACGTAGAAGCTGCCGCCGCTGAGCTGGTCGATGCCCATCCAGGCCCCCGTCGGGGGCAGGCCGGGGGTGGCGATGAACGGCCACAGCACCGGCGCCTGGTCGCTGGTCATCCGCCACGTCGACACCGGCGCCGTCGCCGGTGCCCACCCGCGACCGGCCCGCCGAGCGCCACGCCGCCCGGCGTAGCGGAACAGCCGGGCCTCCTTCTCCACGGCGGTCGGCGTGGGCGCGACGGGCAGGTCGTGCCCGAAGTCGGCGAGCAGCCGACCCACGTCACGGCCCCCGCCGCGGCTCCTGGCCTGTCCCGTGGCCTGCCCGGTGGCACGGCCGGTGGCACGGCCGAGGACGGCGCTCACGCGTCACCGCGGCGGCTGAGGCTGACGCCGAGCGGCACGGCGGATGCGGCGAAGCCGAGGTCCTGGGACAGGTCCAGGCGCAGCGGGGCGAAGCCGGCCCGTCGGACCGAAGCGTCGAGGCGTCGACCGAACTCCTCCACGCGGGCGGTGCTCGGCACCGTGACGGTGCACACCGCGTAGGGGCGGGTCATGGAGTGCCCGCGGGCGAGCTTGCCGTCCAGGCCCCGAGCGCGCAGGGCCTCGGTCCGCTGCCGAGCGCGCATCTTCACCCCGGCCTTGGCGCGCAGCTCCTCCCCGAGATCCGCCGACCACTCCCTGGTGGCGCTCTGCCGGTCCGCGGTCGACTGCCGCAGGATCGGGTAGGCGACCACGAAGCTGCGCCGCTCTCCCGGCTCCGACGGCGTCAGCACCGGCGCCAGGGCGCCCATGACGGCCCCACTGTCGGGCAGCTTGATCGTCGCGCTGACGGAGCTCCACGCGTCGTGGGTGTAGTGACGGCTCGTCGCCTCGGCGCCGGCCGGGCCGGCCAGCGCCCACGGCACATCGGCCGCGATGCGCGGGGGGGCGCTCACGTCCCCGACGCCATCGCCGGCGCCCGCAGCTCCGGGATCGGCACCGCCGACGGCCGCTCGGGTGGAGTCGGCCTGGTCCCGGTCGGCCAGAGCTGCGACGACGCCGGCCCGGTCGCCGGGAGCGAAGCCCGTGCGGCAGGCGAGGGCGAGCTGGGGAGAGGTGAGCCAGGTGACCTCGGTCATGGCCATCCCGCCGCGTAGCTGGGCCTCGACCTCGCCCATCAGCCCGTACAGGACCCTGGCTCGACCGTCCAGCCCTCGTCCGCACTGCCTGGCCGCGCGGGTCATGCGGGTCTCGGGGACCACGATCGTCGCCCAGGACTCCGTCCGGACGGAGGCCTGGGTCAGTGCCTCGCGAAGGTCGTCGTTCACGGCCCTGGCCAGCAGGGGTCCGTCGGCCCGGCGGTGCCGTTGCATCCACAGATCACGCTCGGCGCCGTCGTCGGGAACGGTGCGGACGGTGAAGAGGACCTCGTCGATGAGTTCGGTGTGGGAGGCCAGGTCGAGCAGGCCGCCCAGCCCGACGGCCTGGTGAGCCCGTTCCTCCGCGTCGACGAACCCGAGGCCGGGGTGGACGACGGCGGCGGTGACCGCCCACGTGCGAGCCGCGTGGTCCTGGACGATCGCGACACGGGACAACGACGCCCCGCGCGGCGGGCCGTCGTGGACCTCGATGCCGTGCAGCGCACCCGGCAAGTCGGGGGCGTCCATGGAGCTGGCCCGGCCCATGGCGGCGCGGGACCTGAACTGGGTCCAGCCGGCCACGGTGCCCAGCAGGTAGGACAACGAGGCCATCAGCCACCCGGTCGCGGGGCGGCCGCGCACCGGCACCACCGTCACCAGCAGCACCAGCAGCCAGGCACCGCTCAGGGCTGCCGCGGCGAGCCAGGAGCCCGAGCGGACTGCGAAGAACACGGGCAGGCTGGTCGCTACCAGGGTTCCCAGCTGCCAGCCGTTCAGGCCGAAGAACCAGCCGATGCGGTCCCGTGAGTAGTCGTCGAACACCAGCGCCATGACAAGTCCTCTCGAGGTGGATCAGTGGGTGTGGCGGCGGAGCGCCGGGCGGCCGCCCGGATGGTCCTCAGACGGGGACGATGGGCACCGCCGCCGCGCCCCAGGCACCGGCCGCAGCACCCGCCCCCGCACCGGCACCGGCACCGGCACCGGCGGCGGGACTGCCGGCGGTGCTGCCTGCTCCTGCGGGTCCAGTCCCGCCGGGGAGCGGGGCCGGCTGTGGGGGCGGCGCGGCCGGTGACGGCCCGCCGGCTGAGGGGCCTGCAGCGGGGGTTGCTGCGCCGGACCCGGTCGGGCCGGTGGGGCCGCTGCTGTCCGGCGGGCGGCTCGGGTCGCTTGCTTGGGGGCCTGAGCTGCTGGGGCCACGGTCGGCCCCGGTGCCGGCGCTGCCGGCTGCGGTGCGCGGTCGCTCCCCGGGGTCGGGGAAGTAGTTGGAGCTGCCGACACCCATCTGGCTGGCGGCGTCGGCCCCGACCGCGGCGCCGGCGGTCCCGGCTCGCTGCATCAGGCCCAGCCCGGCGGCTGCCGCGGCTCCCAGTGCTCCCCCGGTGCTGCTCAGCCAGCCGCGCTCGGCCTGCCCGAAGCGGGCGCTGGTCGCCTCCTCCCCCGCGGACTCCCCGGAGGACCGCGCGCCGTCCGAGGCCTGTGCCGATGCGCCGCTGCCGGCACCGGCGCCGGCGCTGCCGGCGGAGCCGCCGCCCAGCAGGCCCTGCACGCCCCCCGACGCGGCAAGCCCTCGGCGCAGCGCCGCACCGGAGGAGGTGCCCGGGTCGACGAAGGCGAGGAGCTTGAACAGCGCCAGCGGTGAGAAGCAGGCGATCAGGATGAGCAACACCCCCGGGATGGCGGTGCCGATCGCGGCCAGGGTCCCGTCCGCCAGGCCGTTGGCGACGCCGGTGGTGGCCTGCACGCCTGCACCGAGTACCAGGACCATGAGGACGGGGCTCAGGGCGGCGGCGTGCGTCCAGCGCAGGCTCTTCCAGAACCAGTCCCGCCCCGCGTCGGACAGCAGGCCGGCTGCGGCGATCGGGGTGGTCGCTGCCAGAACCATGAGCGCGCCGGCCCGGGTCAGCATCACCAGCAGGTGACCGAGTGCGGCCAGCCACAGGAGCAGACCCATCAGGCCGAGGACGGTCGCGACGGTCCCGTCGGCGACGTCTTGCAGGGCGATGTCCTCGAACGGCTTCCACGCCGACCACGACGTCACGTTGAGCAGGGCCTGCATCAGGCCGCGGGTGAGACCGCCGCAGGCGGCGACCAGGGCCACGATGTACGTCAGCCAGCCGCCCCAGACCACGGCGAACTGGGCGAAGCCGATGCCCACGCGGGCCAGGCTCTTCCCGTCGCGGCGGGCGGCGGTCACGCCCAGCTGGAGCATGCCCATGAGCAGCACCAGAGCGCCTGCCAGCCAGAAGGTCGTCCGGTACAGCTCCGAGCCGGGCCCATCCGCCCGCAGGTCGGGGGTGATGAAGGCGTCCATCAGGTAGAGCACCATCCGCAGGACCCACAGACCGGCGTTCCAGATCGCCAGCATCGCGACCGTCCACGCGTCGGTGACGATCTTCCCGGCCGTGCCGGCAAGGACCCCGAACGGGTCGAACCACTCCTCAGGCATCTGAGCCGTTCCCCTCGGTCGTGTCCTGTCGCCACGGCCCGTCCGGGCCGGGGGATGTCGCCGCACCGCTGCTGTCCCTCGTGGTGTCACCGGTGGTGGTGGCGGTCGTGTTGCCGGTGGTCGTGTTGCCGGTGGTCGTGTTGCCGGTGGTGGTGCTGCCGGTGGTCTCGGAGTCCGCCTCCACCCAGGTGCGCCAGCCGGCGTCGAGGCTGAGTTGGCTGCCAGGCCAGGTGGACGGTGCTCGGGCGGGTGGCTCGCCGGGACCGATGAGCCATCGACCGTCCTGCCACTGCATCCGCTCGCAGTGCCCAAACCCCAGACGCGCTTCGGTGACGATGACGGCGCGGACCTCCAGCAGCACGCACGCCAGCACCCAGTCCTGCCCGTCGACGCCCTTGACCTGGGCAGCGGCCGGGGTGACGGTGACGGTCGTGGTGAGGTCCTTCTCTGGCCCCATCTGCGCGGTGCCGAGGAAGGACTGGACGTGCTGGGTGATCTCCCACCCCGCCACCCCTGCGGCATCCCCCTCCCCCGCCGGCGTATCTGGCCGGTCGGTACCGGTGGCGGGCAGGGTCCACTGCTCGTGGATCTGCACGGTCAACGGGATGGACATCGCCTGGAACACGGAGGATTCGATAGCGGCCAGCTGAGCGACCGCCCCCTCGGGCGTCCGCGGGAACCCCGAGGGGACACCGGCCGGGCCGGCGGTGGTGGCCGGTGGGACGACCAGGACCGGGGCGGAAGTTGCAGCGGGCACGGCCGGCTGAGCATCACCCGGGGTCACCTCGAGCATCGGTGCCGCCGCGATCCGGTTCCGGCGCGTCTGGGCGTCCTCGACCTGGCCGTTGGCCTCGGCCGCCGGTTCGGCCGCCGCCAGGTCACCGACCACGGTCAGGTAGATGGCCTGGACAAGCCCGAAGACCAGCAGGAGGGCGGTGACCACGACCGCGGCGAGGACACCGAGCAGCCGCTGCCGGCTCCAGGCCTCACCCCCACCCGGACGGGTCGCGGTTCCGGCGAAGCGGCTCATGCGAGCGGGCCACCGAGCCCGGGCAGGGTCGCGGCGACGCAACCGTCACCCATGAACCCGTCCACCATGCCGGGCAGGACCAGGTAGCCGATCCCCGCGGCGAACATGACGACGATGCTGACCACGCCAGCCTTGCTGGCGTGGGGCATGGAGAAGATGCGGCCCGCGACGATGGCGCCGATGCCGATGATGACCCCGACGCTGAACATGATCAGGACGCCCCACAGGACGTAGCCCATGATCTCGTCGATGTACTGCTGGGCGTTGCCCGGGGCGACGGGGCAGACCGCCGCGAGCAGCTGGGTGGCCGCCGAGTCGGTCGAGCCGGTGGCGAGGTCGGTGAGGGTGGGCAGGTGGCGGGTCATGGCGTGACTCCTCGTGTGGTGGTGGGGGCTAGCAGCCGGGCGGCCGCCTGCAGCAGGGCCGGCGGGAGCGGGGCGGGGCTGAGCCCGAGGACGGCCAGCTCACGGTCGTGCGGGACCTCGACGAGGCGGCCGTCGTCGTCCAGGGCTCGGGTGTGCGGTCCGAGGCCGTGCGCAACGGCGCGGGACCAGCGGCGCCGGCGAGGCCCGATGACGGCGGCATGGACGGTGCACCCGACGCCGGAGAGCAGGTCCAGCTGCACCTCCAGGCGCCGTAGCCCGGGCACGGTCGCCGTGGTGACCAGGACGGCGTGCTCTGCCATCAGCACCTCGTCCTGCAGCCAGGAGGGCCGGGCCAGGACGTGCTGCAAGCCCCAGCCGACGTCCAGGACGCTCAGCGCGCCGGCACCCTCGACCGTGGCCAGGGACGCCGGGGACGCACTGACGGGAAGTACCGCGGGGGTGGGGACCTGGTCGGCGGCGTCGACGTCCTCGGCGACGCGCTCGAGCAGCAGGTCTCCCCGCTGCCCCCGCACCCAGCCCGACGGGTCCCACCCGAGTTCGGAGGTGCTGGCGGCGGCCACCCCGGAGGCGGCGGGCGGGCTGCACTCGACAACCCGGACCGGTCCCACCGGCGCGGTCGCAGCGGCGTTCAGGGCGGCGGTCGCGACCGCGACGGCCACGGTGGACGCCCCGCACGCTCCAGAGCAGCCAAGGACCGGCAGCACCCGCTCCCCGGCTGTCTTCGACCAGGTGCCGGTCGAGCCGGCCGCGCTCGTCTGGGCTGGGTCGGAATTAGAGGCGCCACCTGCGCGGAAGGCGCCGGCCTGGACCGCGGCCCAGGCGCGCCGGAGCTCCGGCACCGACACCGCGGGCCGTGGGCGCGGCTCGGCGCCGGCACCGTCCCGGGAAGGGAGGGCCGTGGTGGTCCTGGTGGTGGTCGTGGCGCTCATGCTGTGTCCGCGCGCAGGAGCGACTGGCGAAGCTGCAGCCCGGCGCGCAGCTGGGCGGGGCTGAGGCACCCGAGGGCGGCCTTCGCCTGCTGCACCTCACGCAGCAGGGTCACGCACCCGTCGAGCTGGCCGATCGCCTCGGCCTCACGTCCGACGATCTCGAACAGCCGCGCGACCTCCGCCGTGGCCTGCTCGTCGTCTTGCTCATGCATCTCGACCACCTCCACCGCCCTCAGGGCACGCGGGCGGGCCCGGCGGTCACCGTCAGGACCCCCAGTGGTGCCGCGACCAGCGGAGCCGCTAGAACGACCGGCGCGAGCCTGGGTGCGGTCGGTGGGGCCGGTGCGGTCGGTGCTCATGCGGCGTCGCTGTAGCGGCCGTCACGGCAGGCCCGCGCGAGGGCCTGGACGCTGCGTCGGGTGCGGCGGCGCACGGTCACCGGTGAGACACCCCAGTTGCGGGCCACCTCCTCGCTCAGGGCGTTGGCCAGCAGGCCCCCGCCGCCGCGGTGGCGGCGGCCCAAGGACCGCGCGGACGCAGCCTCCATCAGGCTCAGGAGCAGGTCGCGGTCCTGGCTGCTGATGACGTCGTTGCTGCACGCCCACCGCAGGACGTCTACGACCTCCTCCGCGGCGGCTGGCCCCGGCTCAGAGGCGGTGGGGTCGTCCAGAGCGGACCAGAACGCGGCGGTGGGGTCGACCGGTTGGGTCAGGGACCAGGTGCGGTCGCCGGGTCGGCCGAGGGAGCGGTCGTCGCACTGGCGGAGCACCCCGGTGCGGGTGTTCGCGCGGATGTTGGCGGCGACTTTGCGCAGCCGCTGCCACGGGAAGGTCCGGATCTCCAGCCACAGCTGGGCGGCAACAGCCTCGTCGAGGGAGCCGGTCACCCCGCGGAGCTCGTGCGCCACGGACACCGCGGCGGGCAGCAGGGACCAGCACAACGTCGCGGCCGCGGCCGGGTCGTCCCCGCCGTCGACGGCCGCCAGGCACGCCAGGGCGTGCAGGACGCCATCGGCGTCGGCCCGGTCCGCGGCCAGCGTCCACTCCGGCACCTGCAGCGGGCCCGTCACCACGGCCAGGCGTGCGTCCTGGCGCGCCCAGGCCGGCCACCGCCGCTGCGCTTGGCGGATCAGCTCGCTGGTCTCCGGGTCGTCTAGACCCAGGTGTTCGGCGACGCTCATGGGGCTCCTCTCGCCACGTTGATGTGGCGAGAAGGTGCCGAGCGGACGTCACCGGGTTCGTCCCCCCGACCCGCTCACGGGCGAGAGGGACGTCGGGGGGACGGGGCGGGGGGACGGGCGTTGTCGCAGGTCAGGGCACGTCCCCCAAGTCGTCGAGAACCGACGGACGAGGAGGTTGCGTCAGGCCCGGTGGGGCCGGGCGGGGTGGGGTGACCTGGTCGCTCAGCTGGCGGCGCGGGAGTTGCGGGAGAGCCAGCCGTGGCGGTCGATGATCTCCTGGGTGCGGTCTGGCAGCTCCTCGGGCGGGCCGCCGTCGTCGCTGCGGTTGCACACCTGGCCCAGGACGATCTGGCGCGCCGCCTGGTCGTGCCCAGCGGCGGCAGCGACGGCGGCCAGGTCGAGACGGGGGATCTCCTCGTGCGGGGCAGCCAAGGCGGCGAGCTCCGCGGTGGCCCGTGCAGCGGCGAGGTCGCCGACCTGCAGCAGGTGGGTCGCCACCACGTGCGCGACGTCGACGACGGCGCACACCATGTGCTGGTCGAGCCGGTCGCCCTCCACCAGCCAGCTCCAGCCGCCCGGGCGCTGCCTGGCGAAGAGCGGACCGCTGACCAGGCTGAGGGCGGCGCGGAGGTCGGCGATGCCGGCCGGGCCCCGGGTCTCACCGCGCAGCCGCAGACGCCGGAACAGGTCGGCGTCGACCAAGAGGTCCTCCACCTGGTAGACCCCGACGCCGCGGAGCTGGCCGGCCGCTGACAGCCGGGCGTCGGGCAGGTGAGGGCTGCCCGTGCGGGGGTTGGTGCCCAGCCAGTCCCGGACCACCTTGACGTAGTCGCGGGTCTTGCTCGCCGTGATGTTGAAGGCGTCGGCGACCTCGTCGGGCGTGGCCCCATGAGGGCGGGTCGCGAGGAACGCGAGGAGCTCGGTCCAGTAGGGCTTGCGCTTGGTCACCGGGGTCCCTCGGGTGCGGGCACCGACCGGGCCCAGCAGCGTCAGGCGGGGCCGGTCGCAGGAGTCGGAGAACCAGGCCGCCACGTCCTCGTCCAGGCCGGGGTCGGCGTCGGCGACGGCGTGGCGGACCCGGACCGGCACCTGCGGGGCGAGGCTGCTCAGATCCTCCGCCGTGGTGGCCGCCACCGCCAGGTACTCCTCGTCCGGGACAGGCAGCACCGACTCCGGCTCGAGCGGAGCGACAGCCTCCTCCAGCAAGCAGTCGTCACCGACGCCGCCCCCCTCCTCGACGTCGGCCACGACGTCGACGCTCAGGTCGTCGACGTCCGCCAGCGGATCGGTGTCGTGACGCTCCGCCCAGACGGTGACGGCCTCCGTCCCAGCGTCGTCCTCCTCGAGGCGGTGATGCCTTGGGAGGGTGTGCTCGTCTCGGAGGGAGCCAGCGTCATCGGACCAGGAGCGCCAGTCCTCGACGGCGTAGGTAGAGCCGGCCGCGGGCATGGGACCGTCGATGGCGCCGATGGCGTACAGGGCCGCGCAGCCGTGGGCCTCCTGGCTTGTGAGACCGACCGCGGTGACCGCGGCGCCCACGCCGGGCAGCACTAGTCGCCCGGCCGCGTCGACCCGGACCACCCCACCGGCGGGACCGAGGGGCAGCGGTGCGGGTGCCCGTCCTGTGACCTCGAGGTCGTCCTCGGGCTGCTCGTCCTCGAGCAGGACGACGCTGGTCCCTGTCCTGTCCGGGTGGGCCTGCAGTAGAGCCGTGAGATCGCCCAGGGCGGGCGTGCGGTGCCCTGTGCCGATGAGGAGGACTCGGGCGGGCCAGGCGTCGTCACCGGCCTGGCGTGCGCGGGCGTCAGGCACGTCGAGCCCGACGCGCGTACCGCGGTCGACGGTCGCGACAGCCTCGGCGACCAGGTCACCCGCGACGAGGTCGCCGCTGGCGGGGTCCCTCCTGGCAGGGTCGAGGGTGGAGGGGTAGGTGTCGCCGGTGTCGTGGACGCGCAGCCGGTCGGGGTTCATCGGGCCCAGCTCGGCGGCGACCCCGACGCAGTCCACGCTCACCCCGTTCGACCACAGGTTGCATGCGAGCTCGGCCGCCACGTACCTGAGGAGGGCCACGGCGCGCTCAGGGTCACCGACCAGCCGCACCGCCCCCAGGCTTTCCAGGTTCAGCAGCCATGTGGCGCCGTGGTCGTCCGTGCCCACCGTGACCAGGACGGGGAACGGGGCGGGCTGGTCGGCGTTCAGCGGCCCGACCTCGCTGGTCTCGGCGGTGGCGGGGAACAGCCACCGCAGCCCGTCGCTGCTGCCGCTCCAGGGGGCGGGCAGCACGGTCGGTGTGCCCAGGTGAAGGACTATGCCGGCCGCGTCCAGTGCCACCGCCGCCACGGCGGGCAGCGGCTCCCCGGAGCTGACGTGGCGCGTGCCGAGGCGTCGCAGGACCTCGTCGAGCCGTTCGACGACCTCCACCACTGGCGCGCTGACGAGCACGCTGCGCTCGGTCGGGTACAGCTCAGGTGACGGGACCGTGAGAGCACGCCCTGGTCGGCGGGCGCGGGACTGCCCGGCACGTCGCTGTCGCAGCAGGAGCAGCATGCCGGCGGCGAGCACGGCCCCGGCCCCGGACAGCCCCGTGACCAGCCAGGCCGGCTCGATCAACTCCGCGTCACCCTCATCGGGCGCGTCGCCCGCGTCAGCCATGTCGGCGATGTCGGCCATGTCCGTGACGTCAGCATCGGTCGGCGCGGCGACGCCAGCTGCCCCGCTCGTCCGGTCCACCTGCGACCGGTCAGGGGCCTGCGCGGTGCCTGCGGCCGCGTCCTGGTCGGTGTCGGGCCGGGCCAGGGCGTCGCCAGCCGGCTGGGACGCCTCTGTCGGTGCCGCGGCGGGAGCCCCGGCGTCGGCCACGTCCTGAGCGGTCGGCAGGCCCGCCGGAGCGGGCGGGGCGGAGACGGTCGCGGTGGGGGCGGTCGCGGGTTCGGCGGTGGCGCGGTCCGAGGTGGTGGGGAGGGGGATCACCCAGCCCGGGCGGATGACGTCGGGGTCCGTGAGCTGCTGCCCGTCCGGTTGGGTCGCCCCTGCCGCTGCGGCGGCGAGCTCGGGGTAGCGGTTCCCGTCCCCCAGTTGGCTCTCGGCGATCTCCCACAGGGAGTCTCCTGCCGTGACGACGTGGGAGCCCGTCGCATCGGGCGCGGCAGGCGGCACGGCCGTCGGGCCAGCCGTCGGGCTTGTGGCGCTGGTGGGGGGCGTCCAAGCGGGCAGGTGCGTCGCGTCGGCGGGCATCTGCAGCTGCCAGCCGGGCTTGATGACGTCGGGGTCGGTCAGGGTCGTCCCGTCCGGCTGTGGTCGGGACACGTTCAGGTCGAAGATTTCGGCCCACCGGGTGCCGTCACCGAGCTCGTCCTCCGCGATGCGCCACAGGCAGTCGTAGCGGCCCGCGGCCGGCGCCTGGACGAGGTACGCCCTGGGTGGCGCGGCGGTGACGTCCTGCCCCAAGCCGGGATCTGGGGTCGACGTCGTGGCGTCGCCGGTCCCGGGCCCGGGCGCCGTCTCGGCCACTGTGGCCACCATGTTCCCGCGGTCGGGCACAGGCCAGGCGGACGGGCTTGTGGCCGAGCTCAAGGTCGGTGCGTCCTGCCCGGCGGGCGCTTGCTGGTCCGTCGACGAGATCGTCGGTGCCGAAGCAGTCGGGGTTGCGGCCGCCGAGGCGGTGGTCAGAGGGGCGGCGGCGCCGACCAGGAGCAGGGCGACCACCAGGGTTCGGGCGAGGTCCTGGCTCGGGCCCCACATGGGCAGCCGGAGTTGGGGGCGGCCGCGGCGCGTGGTCGCGTTGACCAGCTCCACCAGGACCCCGACGGTGAAGTGCGCCCAGGCCAGCCACGCCACCGCGGCGAGGATGTCGACTACTGCGCTGCTGGGCAGGGGGTTGGTCGCCAGCCCGGCCAGCCCCGTGACCTCGGGGAGGGTGCTGGGCAGAGGCCAGCCCACCAGGACGCTGAGGAGGGCCGGGATACCCAGCACCGCGACCGAGAGGACCGTGCCGGCGGTGACCTGTCGTGCCCGGTCCAGAGCGGTGATCTGCTGAGAGGTCACGGGATGCTCACCTCCTGGGTGTCACCGATTGCGGGGCGGGCGCCGGCGGTCGCCGACACCACCTGCGGCCCGACGCCCACGGCCCCAAGGAGCACGGGCTGGTAGGTGAGCGTGACCGTGACGTTCACCTGCCCGTCCGGGCCCGCGACCGCGGAGCACGAGGCGTCCGGGCGGTACTGCGCGATCCACGTGCACGCGGCGGCCTGGGCGGCGCCGGGCGCGACGGCTCGGACCGCCCCCTGGTCCCGGAAGCCGGCGACGTCCATCCGGTCGACCGCGGCCCGGGCGCCCTCGGAGGCGAGCCCGATGACCTCCTGGCGGGTGGTGATCGCTCGGCCGCCGTCCACGACCAGCCCCGTCCCGAACAACAAGGCAGGCGCCATGAGGAGTGTCCACACGGTCGCCGAGCCTCGGTCACCGACCATGGCGCAGGCCGGAGCCCGCGTCGGCCTGCGCGTCGGCCTGCAGGTCCTGCTCGACGGCGCCAAGGCCGCCCACGAGGTCGTAGACGGTGGGGTCGTGAGGGTCATGGCTGGGACCTGTACTGCTCGATCGGGCTGGCGGCGGTCGCCGTCAGCGTCTTCGTGGCGGGCAGGCCAGGCAGTCCGATGTCGCCGAGGCGGGCTCGGCAGGACACGGTGACCTCGACCAGACCGCCGGGAATGAAGCGGGTGGCGTCGACGAGCACCTCGGGTCCCGACTCGCACGTGATCGACTCCCGGGACAGGGCGACGTTGGCGGCCGTCTCGGCCTGCGCCTGCGCCACCGGCACGCTGCGGGCGAGGGAGGCGGCGCGGGCGCCGTCGCGGGCCGCGCCGGTGACCTGCAGGCGCGCCTGCTCCACCCGTCCCGCGGCAACCACCAACAGCAAGGCGACGATGATCACCGGCACGAGCAGGAGCACCTCCGCAGTGGAGAAACCCGCATCCCCCCGGCATCGGCCGACCGGGGTACGACGCCGGCGGCCTGACGTCACGCGGGTCACGGGGCGCCCACGAAGCGCTCGACGCTGCTGCTGGCCACGCCGGTCACCCTCAGGTCCACCCCCGGGATCATGGACAGCCCGACCGCCGAGACGGTCGCCGTCGCGGTCTCAGGAGCCTGGACCACGGTGACTGACCGCAGCTCGACTGCCTGACTGTCGCCCAGGAGCCGGCTCGCGGCGGCCTCCCCAACGGCGGTGGCCTGCCCAGGAGTCAGGTCGGCCGCAGCAGCTGCGTGTGCGGCTTCCTGTGCGGCCGCGGTGACCAGCTGACGCTCGTGCATCCACAGCCCCACCTGCACCGTGCCCAGGGTGAGCAGGACCACGAGCGGCGCCATCCCGAGCAGCTCGACGACGCTCGCGCCCGAGTCACCACCCCAACCAGAGCCGCCGAGGCGGCGCCACCGCCGCGGGCCTCGAGTTCGGAGCGTGGTGCGTGTCGTCATGTGCGTGCTCCTTCACCGTAGAGGCCTCGCGCGGTCAGCTCGGTCCCGGGTGAGTGTTAGGGCCGGGGGTGTGGGGGTTGCTGGTGCGTTACGGGGTGGTCAGGTCCAGCTCGTTCGCCTTGGTGGTGAACTTGCCGATGACGATGGCGCCGATGGCGACGGCGGCCCCGACGACCAGGGCGGTGATCAGCAGCCACTCCACGATTGACGCGCCGTCGTCCTTCATCTGGGTCATGCGACGGGTCCGAACGCTCAGCGCGCCCAGGAGGGCGGGCAGGAGCAAGGTCGCCGTGACCGCCAGGGCCAGGCCCGGCTGGGTGCGGGTGGTACGGGTGGTGGTGCGCATGAGGCGTTCCTCTCGTCAGGTGCGTGTCGGCGGGGCGCGGTGCAGGGAGCGGGGTAGGTCGCGGGCTCAGAGGCTCATGACGGCCGCGAGGGCGGGGTAGGCGATCAAGATCATGTAGGCGGCGGCGAGCAGGATTTGTCCGAGGACGAGGGTCTGGCTGCGGGCGTTGGCATGGCCGTGCAACTCGATCCGCTGCCGCTCGCGCAGCGCCTCGGCCTTGGCGCGCAAGGTGGCCTCGGTCTGGGCGCCGGTGGCCTCGACCAGGCTCAGCTGGGATGCAAGCTCAGTGAG
This sequence comes from Aquipuribacter hungaricus, assembly GCF_037860755.1. Lineage (NCBI taxonomy): Bacteria > Bacillati > Actinomycetota > Actinomycetes > Micrococcales > Intrasporangiaceae > Aquipuribacter > Aquipuribacter hungaricus. The sequence continues at coordinate 34,975 of NZ_JBBEOI010000003.1, forward strand.
CTCGGGCACGGCGATGTCCTCACCGAGGTGTCCGAGGCCGACCGCCGGGGAGTCACCAGATAGCCGGGCGCTGCTCAGGGCGTCCCGCAGCCGGCGCCACCCGTACCCGGAGCCGACGTGGGACGCGTCGCGCAGGGCCTCTGCCACCCCGGAGCCGCTTGCGACCCGCATCGACACCAGCTCCAGGTAGGAGGTGAGGGTGGTGACGAAGGTGCGACGCAGCCGCGCTGCACGGCTGCGGACCCGCAGGTTCGGCACCATCACGGCCGCGGCGACGGCCAGCAGCACGACCCACCCGGCGGCCAGCCACGGCACGCCGAGCACGGTGGCCGCGGCCAGCAGGGGCAGGGGGGTCAAGACCAGGGCGCCGATCCCGAGCAGGGCCTGCCGGGCGGCGTGGGTCTGCGGCTCCACCCCAAGCAGGTCCAGGTCCGCGCGCACCGACGCGTCGGTGACCCGGTTCGCCAGCGAGCCGATGTGACGACGCAGCACACTCTCGAAGGCATCGACTCGGCCCGAGAGCCCAGCCACGGCCACCGGCTGGGACCGCTGGAACATGGCGGCGCTACCGGCTGTCCCCGCGCCCTCGACGCGGCGCACCTGGGCGATGAGGCTCGGGCGGAACCGCGCCCAGCTGAGCAGCAGCAGCAGACCTGCGCCGAACAGGGCGCCGGCGGTGGCAGCGGCGATCACCGGGCGCCGCCGCTGACGGGCTGGCCGCGTTCGGCTGGGCTGCTGATAAGGAATCGGTCCGGTGTGGCGTACTGCGACAGGCTGCGGATCACGGTGAGACCGGCCGCGAGCAGGGCCACCACCAGGGTCAGGACCGCCTGCCCGGTGGCGGTGGCGTAGGGGGCGGCGTAGTCGCGGGCGAACACCGCCATGAGGATCATGACCGCCACGGTGGCGATCATGATCAAGCTGACGGCCCGGCGGGTGGAGCGGCGGTCGGACTCCACCGTTCGCCGGGTCTCGACTTCTCGACGCGTGGCCGCAGCCAGCCCCGTCAGGGCCGTCTTCAGCTCGCGGCCCTGCGCGCGGTAGTTGAGCACCAACGCCGCGATGGCCTGGTCAGCGATCGGGTCGTTCAGCTCGTCCGCGAGCCGGCGCAGCACTACCTCGACGGGCTCCCGGGCCGCCATCCTGGCCGTGAGCTCCTGCAAGGGCCCCGCGATGGCGGGGTGGGCCCGGGCCGATGCGGCCGGCAACGCCTCCGGCAGGCCCCGACTCGTTGCCACGGCGTCGCGGAGGGCCTCCACCCACGAGGCCAGCGCCTCCAGGCGAGCGATGGTGGCGCGCTGCTCCGCCGCGGCTCCGAACATCGCCGGCCAGACGATCACCGCGGCGCCAGAAGCGACAGCGACGGGCACCCATCGGGTGGCCACCAGCACTACCAGCCCGAGAACAACCCCCACCAGGATGCGGACCCCGGCCGGCCCCGACAGCAGCACGCGCAAGCGGACCAGCGGCCCCGGCTGCCCGTCGGGACGCACCGAAGCGGGCACCACGAGCAGCCACAGGGCGGTGCCGATCACCGCGCCGGCGAGCACGGCCGCCGCCAGCTGCCAGCTCACCAGACACCCCCGCTGCGCAGCTGGTCCGGACCCTCGCCAGGACCAGGGTGCCGGTCGTCGCCTCGGTGGTCCTCGCCGCGGTAGTCGTCGCCCCGGTAGTCGTCGAGGTGGTGCACGGTGTCCTGCCAACCGCAGGCACGCAGTGCGGCGGTGCGCTCCGGGGACACCGCGGCCGCGGGGACGGCCAGGCGGTGGCCCGGAGGGGCGTGGAAGACCTCGTCGGTGACGACCTGCTGGCCGTCGAAGGGGCCGATCTCAACGATCGAGGACACGTAGTGGGCGGTACGGCCGTCGGGCAGGGCCTCTCGGTGCATGTGCACCACGAAGTCCACCGCGGCGGCGGTGAGCTCCAGGGCCTCGGTCCGGCTCATCCCGCCCCGAGAGGCGTACAGCGCGATCCGGGACGGGACGGCGCGGGCAGAGCGGGCGTGGATGGTGGTGAAGCCGCCATCGTTGCCCTGAGTCATCGCCTCGAGCATGTCCTTGATCTCCGGGCCCATCACCTCCCCAACGATGATCCGGTCGGGGTTGATGCGCCGGGACGTCTCGACGGCGTCGGCCAAGGTGATGGCGCCGCGCCCCTCGGCGTTGGGCTTGCGCTCCTCCAGCGCCAGGCAGTCGGGGTGGGCCACCGGGTCGCGATCGAGGCCGAGCTCGGGGAAGTGCTCCACGGTCACGATCCGCTCTTCCGGCGGGATCTGCCCCGCCAGAGCTCGGAGCAGGACCGTCTTCCCGGACCGGGTCTGCCCACTGATCAGAACGTTCATCCGGGCGGCGACCACCGCCTCGAGGAACTTCTGCACCCGGTGGTCGAAGTCACCCATGACGCGCAGGTCGTCGAGGCTGACCTTCTTACGGTTCGCCAGGCGGATGGACACGAACGGGCGTGGGGAACAGCCCATGCCGCCGACGAGGCGTGACCCGTCGGGCAGGGCCATCTCGATCTTCCAGTTGGTGACATCCCACGGCTTGGAGGACGTGCCGCCGTACGCGGCAGCGTTCCGCACCCACTCCACCAGTTCTTCGTCGGAGTCCGCGACGGGTGAGCCTGGACGCTTCACCCCGTCGATCGAGGTCAGCCAGACCGAGTCGTAGCCGTTGATGTTGATCTCGGAAAGGTTCGGGTCCTCGAGCAACTTCTGCAGCCGACCGAGTCCGAACAGAACCGCGAACGCCGCGGCCAGGATCGCGTCGTCCTCGCTCTCCGCGGGCAACGGCACCCCGGCGTCGACCTGCTCGTGCCGCCGGTCGGACAGGGCCGCGATCAGCAGGGAACGGCCCATCCGACGCTCGTCGTCGTGGCTGAGCTCCGGCTCCCCCGCGTCGAGACGGCGACGCCGCTCTGCGGCCATCTGCATGACCACGACGCCACGCAGGCGGCTCACCAGGGCGTGGTCCACCTCGAGGGTCATGCCGCTGTCGGCCTCGTCGGGCCGTGGGCGCGTGGGGTTCACGACTGCACCTGCGGGACGCCGTTGATCGCCTGGGCCTGGCCCACCAAGGTGGCGGCAACATCGCGGGCGGTCTTGAGCAGTGGCGAGCGGTCCAGGCCGCGCCCGCTCGGCGACATGCCGGTGAGTGCGGCGGCGGTGCGGGGGTCGTGGGCCAGGACCCCGACGACCGGCACGTCCTGCAGGCCGGGCGTCTCCTTGAGGACGTCACTGACCTGTCGCTGGTGCGCCTTCCGACTGCCGGGGCTGCTCGGATCGTCGACGACCAGGACTGTCACTCGGTCCAGACCCGACCCGGACCTCGGGGTCTCATTCATCACCCGGGCGGCCACGCCCAGGCCGTGGCGGGCGTGCGCGACCCCTGACACTGTCGGCCTGGTCACCAGCACCACCAGGTCCGCACGCTGCAGCACCGCCGCAGCCGCTGACGACCGGGACAGCAGCCGCCCGCAGTCCGCGATCACATCCACCACGCGCGACACCCCTGCGCCGTGGGTCTCGTCCGGGTCGGTCAGGTTGCTGAGCAGGTCGGCGATCGTGCCCCAGGCGCCGCCCATCGCTTCGGCTTGCTCGGGCGCCGGCGGGCCCACGAGCACCGGGAGGCCGCCCTCGAGTTGCTGCACGTGGTCCCACACCCGGCGGTGACCTCCGGCGACCCCGCGGCTGGAGGTGGCCAGGGACACCATGCCCAGGCCCTGGACCAGGGGGCCGCGGCTGCCAGTGGCCCGCCAGGGCAGGTCCGCCCCGGCGGGGTCGCACTCGGCCAGCAGCACCGGCCGGGGCCACCCCAGGGCCAGCACCAGGCTCGAGGTCGTGACCCCAGGCGCTCCCTTGTCGGCTACCACCGCGATCAGCACGAGCTCACCCCTGACCTTCGTCGTCGGCGCCGTCAGTGCTGCCGTCGTTCGTGTCGCCGCTGGCGCGGTCGTCCGTGGTCGAGGCGACAGGAAGCATGGCGAGGGTGGTGCGGCCGGCGGCGGCCGCGGCGGCAACCGCGGGTGCGTCGTCGCGGTCCACGGCGACGGTGACCAGCCAGGCGCCGGAGGCGTCCGCGGTCACCGACAGCACGAGCGCCTCCGGCACGAGCACCGTGCCAGTCGGGTCCTGGACCGCGGCGTCAGCCGCCGCGGGGACCTGGACGATCTCCACCAGCCGGTCCGAGGTGAGCTCGGCGGCCGGCAGCTGCCCCGCGCTGAGCGCAAGGCCGAGAGCGACCTTGCCCTCCCCCGGCGGGGGCGCCGGGTCGACCATGTCGGCGTGCAGCAACGCCCCGGCGGGTATGCGGGTGGTGGCGCTCTGCCCGAGCAAGAGGCGCGCGTCCGATCCGGCAACTCCCGCGACACCGCCCGAGATCTCCGCCGCGGTCAGGTCCGCGGCACTGATGACGGTCCCCACCGGGATGTCCCGCGCGGCGACGACCACCTGGGTCCGGTCGTCCCCCGCCAGGTACAGCGCGGCACCGATCGCCGCGCCAGCCACGATCAGCAGCACGGCGAGCACCGCACGGCTGCTGGACCGGCCGTGCGGCCGCGGGGCCCGGATCGTCGGTGACGGCCCCGGCGTGCGCGAGCCGCCACCTGCCGACGGTGCCACCCGGGGACGGGCCTGGGGCGAGGACGAGGTCGCAGACGACATGAGCTGCAGGGCCTTCCTTCCGGTCGAGGTGGAGGCTGGGGTGACTCAGGAGCCGTGCCGTGCTGTCCGAGGGGTGGGCCGTCCTCAGTCGACGGTGGTGACGATGGCCTGGCGCTCGTACACCGGGACGTCCTGCGTGGCGGTCATGGTGAAGGGGTCCAACGTGCCGCCGCTGCCGCCGCTGCCGACCCAGCTGACGCGCCACACCACCTGAACCTCGGCCTGCTCGTCGGCGTCGGCCTGGCGGTAGGTGTGCGAGCACGACCCTCGCTCGTAGTCGTCCATCCCCCGGACCCACGCGAAGCCCAAGCCCACGCACTCGGTCCGCTCGCCGACACCGGTCACCCAGGTCGAGGACACCGGCTCCGCGGTCACCTCCGCCCACACCGAACCCACCGCGGTGCGCTGCGTCAGCGAGTCGCCGTTAGTCACCCACCACCAGGTCGGCAGGTTCACCAGCGCCGGGTTGCCGTTCGCTCCGTCTGGGTTCACGCCGACGGTTGGGGTGGGCAGCTGCAGCGAGTTCCTGGCCTCCTGGGCCAGCATCGCGGGGGTGACCGCGGGCACCCCCGCCGGGCCCGCGCCGTCACCGGCCGGCACCCACAGCACCGTCCGGCCACCACCCGAGGCGGTGCAGTCCCGACTGACGTACGACCCGTCGGTTCGCTGAACGTTGTCGACACCGCCGTCGTCCGGGGACCGCAGCCCGGCGGCCAAGGCCTGCTCCGGGGTCAGCGCCGTGTACGTGCACGCCGGCGCACCACCTCCCCCGCCACTACCGGCCTGCACGGCGCCACCACCCTGCGCCTCGGACCCCGGAGACCCTGGTGCTGTCACGACGGTCTCTACCTGGTCGTCAGTGCCACGTCGCCCAACCTGAGGCTCAGCAAACGCCGGCGCGATCGGCAGCAAAGCAGTCGACAGCACGACAGCCGCACCGAGCATGAACTTCCGCATCAGCAGAACACATCCGCCGGTTCGGGCGAGGTGGTCCCGGAGACCTTCCAGGTGCCGTCCACTCGCTGGAGGGTCTGTTCAACCGAGTCCTCGGCCATGCCGATGAGCAGCACTTCTCCGGTCTCGATGTCTTTCCGAACAGCTCCCCTGGTGTCCTGGCAGTCGTGGACCACCGCTGTGTCGCCGTCGATGGACGCGACGGTCGGGTTGCGCAGCACCGGCGACCCTTCGGAGATCTCTCCCGCGAGGAAGTCCGCCTTGATGGCGCCGTTGGCCTGTTCGAACTGCGCGCCGGTAGCGACAGGGGCCAGGTAGTCCTGCGATCGAGGCGGGTCCGCCTGTGCCTGGTCGAGCGCGGCCCAGAAGGCGCGGTAGGCGTCGAGGACGGCCTGCTCATCGGCGGACACCTCGGCGATGCTGGCGCTGGGGGCGGCGCTGCTCGGCGAGGGGCCCGGGTCCGCGGCGCTAGGGGTGGCGGTGGGGTCCTGGAGATCCAGACCCTCCCCCTGATCGGTCGTGCATCCGGCCAGGACGACGGCGAAGCTCAAGGCCACCGCAGCCGTCGCGCAGCTGATGTTCCGCTTCATCGGACCCCTACCCCCCCGGTGCGTCATGAACTCTCCGACTCTAGCCACGGGCCGGTATGACCCGGCCGTCGCTGTCCTCAAGGTGGTCACACCCTGCGGACGGTCACCAGCCCCGATAGACGATCCACTCACACTAGCGCGTCCGGATCGAAACGTCACCGGTCTACCTGCGCAGCCGTGCGCAGGTCCTGGGCCGCCCGGGTGCCCGACCCCTGAGGTCAGAGCTCGGGAGGCGTGCTCGACTCGGCCTGCTCGCCGGGGCCGGCTGCCCGAGCCAAAGCTTGGTGGACGCGCTCGACCGGAACGCCCAGCACCTGCGCCAGCAACTCGACGCTCTCGCCCCGGGGGGGCCTGGTGAAGCGGCCGGACTCCCAGCGCGCGAGGGTGGGCACGGAGACGTGGACGTGGTCCGCGAGCTCGCGAGCACTCAGGCCGGCAACGACCCGGAGCTCCCGCAGATCCAGGAACTCTCTCGCCTCGAGCAGCTGCTCGACCGGAACCTGGAGCACCTCCGCGAGGCGCTGGATGAAGTGGGGACGCGGCACGGCAGCGCCCCGCTCCCAGCTGGCGATCCGCTCCCCGCCTGCGACCTCGATCCGACGAGCCAGCTCGTGCTGGGTCAGCCCCGCCGCCACCCGCGCCGCGCGCAGCGCACCCGGACGTAGGCCCGGGGTGCTGTCCACGACCCGACCATAGAGCCGCCCGGCCGCTCATCGTGCCCAGGCCGCACTGGGCAGGGGCAGGACCATCTGCACGACCCGTTGCGCCTGACGGCGGGAGGCCGCCTGCCGCTCGGAGGTGGCGACGGCGGCGGGGCCCGCGGTGGAGCGCTCGAGCATCGACGTGGCCGACATGGCCGCGCCCGCCGCGGTGGTGGTGGTGTCTGCGGCGCTCACCAGGTCGACCCGCACCGGAGCCGTCAGGGCGACCGGTCGGTTGACCTGGACGTCGCGGGGGTCGACGGAGCTGGCCAGCTGCTCCGACCGCGGCGGTCTCGTGGCGGGAGAGGTGTCGTCCCGGCTGCGGTGCGCCGCGAGCACCGCGCGAGCCGGCGCGACCAACGTCGGGCTCCGCGCCGCGTCACCGACCACGTGCGCGAGATCGGCCGCCGCCGCCAGGCCCTCCTGCAGAGTGTGGGCGACGTCGCGGACGTCGACACGCTGGGCGATGGTCTGGGGGTCGGCCACGGTCGTCTTGTCGTGGGTGATCTCTAGCAGTGCCGCTTGAAGCTCCCCCGAGGCGGTGAGGAGGTCCTGGTCGACGCGACGCGTCGACGGAGACGTCAGGGCCTGCCAGCGGTCCGCGAGCCCTGACCATGCGGTCACCGTCGCCTCCACCGCGGGGGTGACGCGCTGGACGGTGGCGGCGTCCAGTTGGCCCGTGGCCTGCCCGGCCCGGACCACCACTCCGACGGCGCTGGCCAGGTCGGCCTGGGCTCTGGACACCACCCTGAGTGTCGCGGGGGTCGGAGCGTACGCCGCAGCACGGTGGGCTTGGATGTCCCAGCGCACCAGCGCCTCCGGCAACCGGCTCCCTCGAGGCGGCCCGTCGACGTGCTCGCCCACGCTCGCCCGCGCCAACCGTGGCCCCACGTGTGTGGTCAGCCGCTCGAACACATCGAGCCGGGCCAGCGCCTCCTGCCCGCGCGGGACAGCGCGCCTCACCTTGTCGTTCCGGGAGACGTGGCTGCGTACCGACTCGTCGTTGACGTGCCGGCGCACTGCGACACCGATCGCATGGGCGCTGACGTTCAGAACGTGCAGCACGCGGACCCGCGTCGCCTCCACGTCGGCCCGGACCTCCGCGCCGGGTGCGTGGGGAGACTGCTGCGGGCGGTGGTAGCGCTCGATCAGGTCGGCTGCCCGCGTAAAGGTCTCCGCCATGTGCAGCAGCCGGGCGTCGGGTGGCCCATCGCCGGGCCACCCGGTTCTGAGCTGGCTGCGGTGCATGGTCCGCGCGAGGGTGTCCAGGCGCGTCATCACCGCATGGTCCCGTTGACCGGACGCGGTCCACTCGGGGGCCGGCAGCGCCCGCCACAGCTCGCCGGCAGACTGCACCGTCTCCCCCCAGGTCCGCAGTAGCGCTAGGGCGTCGTCACCGGTGACGTCGTGGAGCAACGACCGTGACAGCCGGTCGGCCGAGCGGGCCAGCTCCCCGACGCTCCGCCGGTCGCTCGCCCATGCCTCGGGCACCCGATCGGCATCCCGGAGCCCACCAGGCGTCGGCCCGCCGGCCCTGAGCCTGCTGCTGCCCCCGGGGCCGTCGCTGCTGTCGTTCACGGCGTCCAGTCCCGGATCAGGTCGATCAGGGACACCAACAGCTCCGAGTAGCCGGGCGCGAAATCCTCGGGCTCGTGAGCCCGGGTGAGCTCCTCGGCTGCGCGCAACAGCCGGAGGGGCTCCCTTACAGGCGCTTGTAGTGCCTCCACCTGCGGGGGAAGCACGTCATCGCCACAGCCCTCGGGGAGCAGGTTCGCCGCCCTGCTCTCGACCAGCGCCATCCCGAGCAAGAAGGCCGTATCACCACCGCCAGGCCGGCTCCTCTCCGCGGCCATCGCGGCATCGACCAGCATGATGATCTGGACGAGGCTGACCACCACCGACGAGTCGTTACCCGGCCGCCCGACGGGATCCTTCAGCGAGCCGGGGTCCCTCTCCGTCTCCGCGACCCGCAGGTGGTCACCCACGTCGGAGCGCGCGCGCATGGCCAAAAGGTCGTGACGGTCCACGGCCATGTCTCCGGGTGCGTTCATGACTGCTCCTCCCCGCCCGTCAGGGGGCGGCGCTGTTGTGGTGGTCAGGGCAAGCAACGCAGACCCACGTAACTGGGATCAGCCCACCGCCTCCCGCTGTGGACAAGGCAGGACCGCGCGAGGTTGTGGACGAAGCTGCGCCACCACAAGGAGCAGACCGTCGCCCGGCGGTCAGCCAGGCGGGCCGCTTCAGCCGACCCGCGTGGTCTGAGGCCGCCGAAGCGACCGCGAGGAAGCGTCGCCCGGCGTCGTTCACCGCGCAACTGCCACCCAAGGCCGCAGCTGCCGCGCTGAACTGCCGTCTCAATGGCCGGGCGGCCCGATCTACCGGGCCTACTAGAGAATCCAACCCTTCGAGTATTCAGGGCCGTATCTACTGCCTTACTGCAGTACGGGTGAACTGAGACCGCGGGCGTCAGTCTTGTCCGCACGCCCGAGTTCGCGGAACCGGCGCGGGGGTTGCTGTACATCAACGACGACGCCCATGACCTGGCCGACCGCGTCGAGGCCCGCGTGATTGACGAGTGACACCGGCACGTTCCGTCGCTCAGGTGCTCGCGGTCAGTCCTGCATGGCGGCCGGCGGGCACAGTGACTCCAGCTCGCCTGCGAGCTCGGCGGAGGCAACCCGGCCAAGTGGTGCCGGTAGCGACATGAGCCAATCTCGGACGTCGCCCACGTCCCGGATGGCGATGTTCTGATGCGCGACCGGCTGCTGCGGTGGCGGCGTTCGCTGAGTGAACGGGTGTATCCAGGTCCGTCGACGTTCGTCTTCGTCGGGGACCACTGCCCCGTCGGTCCCGTCCACGGCCAACTCACCAGTCGGGCGCCCATCGCCTTGTTGAGGGCCTCGGCCTCCCACCATCGGGTGGCGAACCAGTCGGTGAGGGCACGGCCCTGGGTGATGACAACGCCGCTGGTCTCGACCACCGGGCCTCGAGCCGCCGATCAGGCGGTCTCGCGCCGGGCCGGTGAGGCCTTCAAGCCCGTCTGATGGGCCGTTTGCTCGGAAGATCTGTGCCTGGGACGTCTGAGCCGACGGACGGCACCGACGGGGGCGGCGGGACACCGCGCTATTAAGCGGGGCCCCGCGGCGCTCAGGGTGGGCTGTGGAGGGCGACGGCGACGTGCCCGTCGGGCCTCGCCCGCCACGAGACGCGGGTTGCCGGGCCGGGCGTGCTGACGTGTCAGGTTTGTGCTCGGTGTACTTCTGCAGGTAGATGGCGTGGTCGGCCCGGTGCAGCAACCCGGGCAGGGTGTCAGCGGCACGGTATGCCGCTGCGCCGACGCTGCAGCTCATGACCAGCGCGCCGAGGCCAGGGACGGTGTAGGGCGCTGCCAGCGCCGCGTGCGCGGCGGCGGCCACCCCCAGGATGTCCCGCTCTGGCGAGGTGCCGAGGAAGGCGTCGCGGGGGATCAGATCCCGTTGGAGCAGAACGGCGAACTCGTCGCCGCCGAGGCGGGGGGCGGTGTCATGCGGCCCGGCGAGGGCGGTGAGCCGGGCCGCGACCTGGCGCAGCACCTCATCACCTGCAGCGTGCCCGTGCACGTCGTTGACGGCCTTGAAGCTGTCGCAGTCGACGAACAGCACGCCGAGCATGCCGACGGTTCCGACCGTGCCGCCGGTGCAAGCCCGCAGCCGCATCGCCCGGCCTGTCCGCTCCAGGAACAGGCGCCGGTTCGCCAGGCCGGTCAGGGGGTCGTGGCCGACCTCGTGCGCCAGGTGCGCCTAGGCTGCAGCAGGTGCTGGTGCGCGACCATGGCCTGGAAACCCACCGTGTTCGCGACCAGCAGCAGTACCCCTGCCCGGAAGCCCGCACTGGACAGCAGCTCCTGCGGACTGGGGCCCGGCAGGCCGTGCAGGTGTACCGCGGCTGCCTCGCGATTCATCCTTGTGCACATGGCGGAAGGACGGTCGAACAGCGGGATCGCCGCCCACTTGGCCCTGTCTGATAAGGCCGTGGCGAAGCGCATCGGCAGCATCCTGGGCAAGCTGGACCTGCCACCGTCCGACGACGGCCACCGTCGCGTGCTCGCCGTCCTCACCTACCTCAACGGCGCACACCCAGACGGAACGACACCGAGCCCACCACGCTGACGGGGTCGCGACCTCGCAGGGCAGACATCACGAGTCCTGCGAGGAGGGACCGGACTGCCCGGTGAGCAGCACTTACGACATAACTTCCATTATCGGCTGGGTGCTGAGAACCCGTCTGAAGTGATCAGCGCGACGTAACTGCGCCGCCGTGCACAGTCTCCAGGCGGTAGAGGCGGGTGAGCACCTGCAGGTCCCGAAGATGGTGCGTCTCGAGACTTAGAGGGCGCGGGCGGCCTCGATGGCGCGGACGGCCCTGTCTCGCTGTAGGTGATCGGGAGCAGTGCGCTACGGATTACCAGTAGCCGGAGGCCCGCGTTGGTCATCCCAGCTGCTGAAGGCGGTCGGGCGGGGCCGTGGGGCGGGTGGCGCCTCGGCGGTTCGGGGGCTCGACGGGTGCAGCGTCGACAAAGGTCCGGGCGATGGGGCGGTCGGCGTCGTCGACGAGCCAGACGTGCAGCCGTCCGACCCCGCCCGTGCCGGGCGGGGCTGGCACGGAGACGGTGACGGCGTCGCTGAGGCGGAACGGTTCGGCCGTGACCGGGAGGCTCTGCCAGGGCGAGGTGGTGGCGGACCTGTCGACGGGTGCTCCTGCGGCGGCCCAGCTGGCCCTGACCCGGCCTTCGATGGGCTGGTGGCCGTGGTGGGAGACGCGGACGCCGAGTTCTAGCCCGTCGGGTGCGGGCGGGACGTCGGCTCCGGCGGCGAGGGGGACGAGGTCCAGGACGAGGGTGGTGGTGGCGTTGGCGTCGGCCGGGGTGTGTCCCCCGGTGTCCTTGGGGCGGCGGTCGGCGTCGAAGATCCCGGCCATCTCGTGCTCGACGTCGCACAGCTCGGTGTAGACGTAGCCGGCGAAGCGGTCGTGGCGGCGCAGCTCCTGGGTCTGCCAGCGCAGGTGCCACGCGCGTTCCAGGCTGGTGAAGCCGGCGCCGTACTCGCTGTTGAGCACGGGCAGGCCGGTGCGGGGGTGGTCGGTGTGGGCGTAGAGGCCCTTGTCGACGACGAAGTCGGCGGCCAGGCGGACGGGAAATTGCTCGCTGGCGCCTGTGGCGAGGGCTTCGACGTTGGTGGCCCAGGCTGCGGGGTCTTCGTCGTAGTAGTGCCAGTCCACGAGGTCGGTCTTGACGTGGGCCCAGCCGGAGTTGTCGACCACGAGCCGGGTGTCGTCGAGGGCTCGCATGGTGTCGTAGGCGTGCGCGGCCGCCGCGGCCCGCTCGGGGCTGCCGGGGATGTCCCAGTCCAGGCCCCACTCCTCGTTCCACAGGCCCCAGATGATGATGCTGGGGTGGTTGCCGTCGCGGGTGAGCATGGGCGGCAGCTGGTCCTCGAACGCGGCGGCCGAGGCGGCGGTGTAGCGGCTGGGGGCCGGGGGTTCGGCCCAGACGAGCATGCCGAGGCGGTCGGCGTGGTGCAGCCAGCGCGGGTCCTCCAGCTTGATGTGCTTGCGGACGAGGTTGTACCCGCAGCGGGCGGCGAGCTCGAGGTCACGGACGAGTGCCTGCTCGTCCGGGGCGGTCATCCCGGTCTCGGGCCAGTACCCCTGGTCCAGGACCCCGCGCACGTACAGCCGCTGGCCGTTGAGGTACAGCTCCTCCCCGACGGCCTCGATGCGACGGAGCCCGGCGGTGTACGCCACCTGGTCGGACGCTGTTCCGGCCGCGGTCGGCGCGCCCGCGGGAATGACGGCGGACGGCTCGTCCGGTACCCTGCGTCCAATTGCGTCGGGGAACAGGTGGTGAGGCGGGTCGGATGCTTCCGCCGGTGCCGCGCCGTCGGGCAGGACGGTGCAGGTGAGGGTGTACAGGTGCGGGTCGTCGGGGCTCCACGGTCGTGGGTCGTCGAGGTCGAGGTGTCCGCGCACCCGGCCGGAGGGGTCGGCGGTCAGGGTGACGGACTCGTGGTGCCGCGATCCGGCGGTGACGGTGACCAGCACAGCGGCGTCGGCGGGGGCGTCCCCGGCCAGGGTGCCGTCGAGGGCGAAGCCGGTGAGGCTGTCGCCGCGGACGGCGAGGTGGTCCAGGTAGGTGCGCCCGCGCGCCTCTAGCCACACGCTCTGCCATATGCCGGAGGTCGGGGTGAAGGACACCCCGTCGTAGTCGTCCCTGGGGATAGAGCGCTGCTTGCCGTGAGGGATGGTGCGCTTGTCGGCGGGGGCGCTGACCTGCACGCGCAGCCGCGCCCCGTCGGTGGTGCTGCTTCCGGACAGGTGGGGGCTCAGGTCGATCTCGAAGGGGGTGTACCCGCCGGTGTGGGAGCCGACCTCGACGTCGTCGAGGAAGACGTGCGCCTGGTGGTGGACCGCGCCGAAGCAGAGGAAGACCCGCTGCCCCGCCCACGCGGCCGGGACCACGACGTGACGGCTGTAGACCGCCTCCTCCAGCCAGGTGCGGGCCACGCCGGAGGCGGCGCTGTCCCATGCGTAGGGGACGACGATGCTCGAGTCGCCGTCGACGGAGGAGAACGACCACCTGCCGTCCAGCGACAACCACCGCTGGGAGCGGTCCCGGTCAGGCCTCGGGTAGCTCTGCCCTGCGCGCTCGGTGTGATTCGTCCGCGGTTCGGTCCCCGCCGCGGCGGCGCCGCCCGGCCGCCCGCCGGCGGCGGGGACGTGATCGGAGGGGCGAAGGGCTCCGGTGCCGGGTGCGGGCACGTCCTGCCCGCCGTGGAGGATCGGGGGGGTGGCGTGGGTGGTCATGGTGGGGCCTTCCTGGGTGGTCCGGCTCATCCCTTGACGCTGCCGGAGAGGATGCCGTTGATGAAGTGGCGCTGGAGGGCGATGAAGATGACGAGTAGCGGGAGGATGGCCACGGAGGTGGCCGCGAGCAGCTCGCCGGTGACGGTGGCGTAGTCCGCGCCGATGCGGTTGCCGCTGATGTTCTGCGCGAGCGTGGACAGCACTACCTGCAAGGTGGCCATGCGGTCGGAGCTGGCCACGACGACGGGCCAGACGAAGTCGTTGTAGATGTTCATGACGGTCAGCACCGCCAGTCCTGCCAGTCCTGGTCGGATCACCGGGAGGACGACGCGCCAGAAGATGCCGAACTCGGTGCAGCCGTCGACCCGGGCGGCTGCGAGCAGCTCGTCGGGCACGGCTGCGATGACCTGCCGCATCCAGAAGATGGCGAAGGCGTCGATGGCCCCCGGCAGGATGAGGGCCTGGTAGGTGTTGACCCAGCCGAGTTCTTTCATCTGCAGCAGCAGCGGGATGATGAGGACGATGGTCGGCAGCATCAGGGTGATGAGGACCGCGCCGAAGATGAGGTTCTTGCCGCGGAAGTCGTACTTGGCGAAGCCGTAGGCGGCCAGCGGCGCGAAGAACAAGGTGAGCGACCCTTTTACGAGCAGCACGACGCCCGTGTTGAGGAAGCCCAGCCCGAGGGGGACGTCGGCGAGCATGCGCCTGAAATTATCCAGGGTCACGGTGCGCGGGTCGAACACCAGAGGATCGGAGATGATGAGGTTCGCGGGCTTGAACGCCGACAGCAGGGCCCAGGCCACCGGCGCGAGGAACGCGACGGTGAGCACCAGCAGGAACGCATGGGCTGCGAGCCGGCCGCCTGCTCCTTGGGCTCCCCGGTGGGTGGACTTCCGCGTCGTGCCCGGGAGGGTGCTGGTCGCCATCAGTCGCGCTCCCTCATGAGTCGCACGAAGACCAGGGAGAGCGCCATCACCAGCACGACCAGGAGGAAGGAGTTCGCGGCGCCGGTGCCGAGGTCCGCCCTGGTGATGTGGTTGTAGAGGTACAGCCCGGCCGTGGTGGTCGCGCCGTAGGGGCCGCCCTGGGTGACCACGAAGGGCTCGGCGAACATCTGCACCACGGCCAGGGTCTGCAGGATCACGGCGAAGAGCAGGGTCCGCCTGATCAGCGGGACGGTGATGCTCCGCAGCCTGCGCCGGCGGGAGGCGCCGTCCAGGGCGGCGGCCTCGTAGACGCTGGCGTCGATGGCCTGGAGGCCGGACAGCACGATGACGATGATGAAGCCGGTCGTCTTCCAGATGAACAGCAGGGCCAGCGTTGGCCGGGCCCAGGTGCTCGTGGTGAGCCAGCCGACGTCGGGCAGGCCGAGGACGCCGAGGGCGGCGTTGACCGCGCCGTAGTTCTGGTCGAAGACGACCACCCACACCTGGGCGACCGCGACCAGCGGGGTGACGAACGGGACGAGGAACGCGACCCGGTACAGCCCGCGCAGGCGGGTCTTGGCGTCGTCCAGCAGGACGGCCGCGACGAGGGCGAGCAGCAGCTGGACGGGGATGATGAGCAGCCACAGGACGGCGGAGTTGCCCAACGAGGCCCAGAACGCGTCGTTGCCCAGCAGGTAGGCGTAGTTGTCCAGGCCCACCCAGGTGGCGGCGCCCGAGCCTCGCCAGTCCGTGAAGCTCAGCCGCAGGGTGAACAGCATCGGGTAGACGCTGAACGCGAGGAACATGATCACGAACGGGGCGACGAACACGTACGGGGCCAGCCTCGGCCGTCGGGACGTGCGTCCTCTGGGCCGCGACGGGGCCGCTGCCGTCGGTGGCAGCGAGGACGGCGACGGTGGCGCCAGCAGTGCCATGGGTAGTCCTCTCGGCCGGGGTGGTGGGTCGATGAGCCCCGGGTGTCCGTGGGCCGGTGGGCGGGCATCGGGGGGGCGGGGCGGGCGGGCGGCCGTGGGACGGTCGCCCGCCGCTGGGGTGCGCCGGTCTCAGGACCGGTCGACCAGGTTGGGCTGGATCTCGGCGCTGGAGCGCTCGAGGACCTCGGTGGGGGTGAGGTCGCCGTCGAGCATGCGCTGCACGTCGGTGCCGAGGTAGTCGACCGCGCCCGCCCACCATTCGGGGATCGGGGCCCCGCCGGGGATCTCCTCGCCGGCGGCGGTGGCGACGGCCCACAGGTCCTGCCCGCCCAGGGCCTCTACGGGCCCGAACAGCGGCGCCGCGGGGTCGGCGGCCG
This sequence comes from Aquipuribacter hungaricus, assembly GCF_037860755.1. Lineage (NCBI taxonomy): Bacteria > Bacillati > Actinomycetota > Actinomycetes > Micrococcales > Intrasporangiaceae > Aquipuribacter > Aquipuribacter hungaricus. Next base: position 50,958 of record NZ_JBBEOI010000003.1, read on the forward strand.
GCCGGTAGGCGGGGATAGACGTGTTCAGGCCGTCGGGGTAGACGTCGTTGGGTCCCCAGACCGCGCTGTAGCCGGCCTCCTCGAACATGAGGAACTCGTAGAACAGCCAGGCGAGGTCGGCGTTCTCGCCGTCGCGGGGCAGGACGAAGGACGAGCCGCCCATGGCGCCGCTGCGGGCGCCGCCGTCCTCCCACGCGGGCAGGGGCATGGCGCGCCAGTCGCCCGCGGTCTCGGGCAGGAGCTGCTGCGGGGCGAAGCTGAACCAGACCGCCCACGGGTAGAACACCTGCTGGCCGGACTCCAGGGGCTCGATGTCGCTGGGGCTCAGGTACTCCGCACGGGTACCGAGGCCTTCGCGCTGCACGGTGTCGAGCATCGTGAGGACCTGCTCGTACTCCGGGGAGTCCAGGCGGAGCTCGCCCTGCTCGTCGGCGATGCTCGTCCCCAGCTGGGAGGCGAACATCTCAAGCTGCAGCTGGCCCAGGAAGGGGCTCTGCTCCAGGTGGATCGGCCCGGAGTCCGGCCGGGCCTGCTTGTACTGCCGGGCCGCCTCCAGCAGGTCGTCGTAGGTCTCGATCGTGGTGGCGTCGACACCGGCCTCGAGCAGCGCCGTCTCGTTGTAGAAGAGCAGGCCCGGGTCCAGGTCGAACGGCACGCCGTAGACGCCGCCGTCCAGGGTGTTGACGTCGACCTTCTGGGGGGCGATGTCGTCGAGGTAGGGGTCCAGGACGCCGCTGAGGTCCCATAGGTACTCGGAGTACCCGGCGACGCGGGCGTCGTCGAGGAACACCCCGTCCGGCACGTCCGTACCGGTGATGAGGGTGTTCTGGAGCTTGGCGTCGATGTCGACGGCCTCGTGGTTGACGGTGATGTCGGGGTAGACCTCGTTGAAGTCGTCGATCGTGGCCTCGAAGACCTCGAAGAGGTCTCCCGAGCGGTCCCAGATCGTGATCTCGCCCGACGGTGCGTCGGCCGACGGCGCTGCCAGGACGGCCGGGCCGGCGCCGGGCCCAGACGCAGCGACCGACCCGTCGGTGCCTCCGGACCCGCCCGTCGCGGCGCCGTCGGCGGCGCCGGAGCTGATCGACGGGCCGCAGGCGCTGAGCAGCGCACCGGTCCCGACCAGCAGCAGCACAGGCAGCGCGGCCCGCCGGGGGCGGCGCAGCCGCCCGTGCGGCTGGGCAGGCGGACCGGGCAGGGCGGCAGTGGGGGCTGCCTGGACCGACCGGGCAGGGGACATGTGCACTCCTTCGTGCGACGGGGCGCGGCTCTTGCCGACGTCTGCAAAGTACGCAGGCTTTGCCGACGTTGCAAGCACTATGCTCGATGTCATGCCGCTGCATCCGGGGTTCGTGTCGGCGAAGACGGGGTGGCGGTGACCTCGTGGCGGTGACGATGCGCGACGTGGCCGCCCACGCGCGGGTCTCGGTGCGGACCGTGTCGAACGTGATGGCGGGCTACCAGCACGTCAGCGAGGCGATGCGCGCGAGGGTGCAGGCCGCCATCCAGGAGCTGGACTACCGCCCCAACCCCGTCGCCCGGACCCTGCGGACGGGCCGCACCGGGGTGCTCGCGCTGGTGGTCCCGGAGATCGACGTGCCGTACTTCGCCGGGCTGGCCCGGGAGGTCATCAACGCCGCAGCCACCCGCGGCTACCAGGTCATGGTCGACCAGACCGGCCACGACCACGAGCGCGAACGGCGCCTGCTCACCGGTGCGGACCGCACCATGCTCTTCGACGGCGTGCTGTTCAGCCCGCTGGTGACCGCGGCCGAGCTCGCGGAGATGGACCCCAGCACCACCATGCCGCTGGTGCTGCTGGGCGAGCACGTCTTCGACGGACGCTTCGACCACGTCGCCATCGACAACACCCAGGCCGCCTACGACGCCACCGCGCACCTCGTCAGCACCGGTCGCCGCCGGGTGGCCGCGATCGGCGAACAGCCTCAGGAGGGGTACGCCACCCCCAGGCAGCGCACGGCCGGCTACCAGGCCGCCCTGCTCGCCGCCGGCCTCGAGCCAGACCCTGCTTACCTCCGCCCGGCAGCGCACTACCGGCGCGCCGACGGCTACGACGCCGCCCGCGAGTTGCTTGCCCTCCCCCAGCGCCCGGACGCGATCTTCTGCTTCTCCGACCTGCTGGCGATGGGGGCCATGCGCGCCGTCTTCGACGCCGGCCTGCAGGTCCCGGACGACGTGGCTGTCATCGGCGTCGACGACCTCGAGGAGGGCCGGTACGCCCGTCCCTCCCTGAGCACCGTGTCCCTCGACACCCCGTACATCGCCCAGGAGGCCGTCGATCGGATCATCGCGCGGATCGGCGACCCCTCCCTGCCGGGGGTGCAGACCCGCGCCCCCCACCAGCTCCTGTGCCGGGAGAGCACCGCGCCGACCTCCATGCAGACGGCGCCGTCTCCCGCTTGCGCCTCCGGCAGCTAACTCCGAGCTAGCCGTCCTCTATAAACGTCACCGCTCGACTTGAGTCTCCCGGCTCGGGTCGTCGGGCCGTCTGGCTGGTCCGGTCCTGCCCGTCACGCGGCCGCGACCGCGTGCCTTGCGGATGCTGAGCCGTCCGCCGGCTGCGGCCAGCACCGGTTCGCCGTCGCTGCCCCCGATCGTCGGTGCCGTGCTCGTGCCACCCGGTTTCGAGCCCTCCGCACCGGCACCCGCCTGCGAGGTACCTGCGCCGGTCGGCTGCTCGTCGTGCTCACCGCGGGCGAACGCCTCTCGAGCACCCGCGTCCCGACCGCGCGCCCCGTCGCTGAGGTCCGCCTTCTCATGGCTGGTCGCCTCCTTGGGCCAGGCGTCGCCGAAGCGGTCGCGCCCGGACTCCTCGACCCGATGCAGCGCGTCACGGTCGCGCGGGTCCGCCCCGGACCCGAGGGCCTCGACGGCCTGCCTCAGGTCATCGGCGGAGGCGTGGCCGACCCAGTCCTCGCGCCGGGCGAGCTCTCGGTACGCGGCACGGGCCTCACGCCGCAGCTCCTCGACCTGACGTTCCTGCTCGGCCTGCGCGCGTGCCCGGTCCGCGGACCGCTCCCCCATCCGCTGCACCATCCGTGCCGCCTGCGACGCCGACGCCGCGGCCGCGACCGCCAACGGCCGCAGACTCTCCATCGCCTCGGTCTCCGGTGACTCGCTCATCGTCGCTGGCCCTCCTGCTCCCGCCCCCGCGGGGGTGACCGGTCCTGCTGTAGCTGTGGCTGTCGCCATCCTGCCCACGGCCCGCCCTGCCACCGCGGCGGCTGTGCCCGCACCGGCGTGCCGCTGGCGCAGCAGGGCGGTCTCCTGGTGCGCGGACCGGGCCACCTGCACGGCGTGGGACGCCTCGGCGATGGCCTCGGCGGTGCGGGTGAGCTGCATCAGCAGCGCCGCCGAGCCGCCCTTGCCGGACCCGGCCATGAGGACGGTGGCCAGGTCCTCCAGCCCCATCCCGGCGCTCGAGGCCCTGTGCCCGCCGCGGCGTGCCGCGCCGGCCGAGGCCTGCGCGAGGCGGCGGGAGGCCCGGTCCAGGTCCCCGCCCCGTGATCCCTCCCAGCCCGACGACGCCGCCGCGAGCAGCCCGGAGGTCTCCCGCGCCACCCCCGCCCACTGCTCCCACGACGCGGCCGGGCTCGCCCCGAGACGTTGCGCCGCCGCGTGCAGCTGCCGCGCCGCCGCCATCGCCGCGGCCGGGTCCGGTTCGCCTTGCCACCCCGACGAGGGACCTCGTTCCCCGGTAGCCCCGCCAGGCCCGCCGGGCCCGTCCCGCCGCCCGGGCTGCTCCCCCCAGGCCACGAGGGCCCGGGTGCGTTCTCCGGGGCTGTCGCCCCACCCGGTGCGCAGCGCCGGCAGGGACAGGTCGCGGGCCAGCCGGCCGCCCGCGAAGTAGACCAGGTGCCCTTCCGGGTCACGCTCGCGCAGCGCGGCGACCTTGTACCCGGTGACCTCCGCGCGTCCGCCCTCGCCGTAGCGGGGGTGCACGTACAGCCCGGCCCGGCGCAGGCCGTCGACGAAGTCGGTCTCCGTGCTCGCGGCGGTCGCCGCGGCGCGCACGTCGCGCTGCACCCGCTCCCGCAGCGGCAGCACCTCCCCCGCCCGTCCGCTGGCCTGCAGGTCTGCCCGCGAGGCTGGCGGCACCGCGCGCGTGCCCCGCCCGGGCGTGCGGTCGCTGGCCAGACCAAGTTCACGTTCGGCGGCGGCGCAGTACCGGTTCAGCTTGTTGTAGTCGTCGTGGGGTGCGGCCTTCGTGCCGTCTGCGCGGGCCAGGACCACCACGACGTGGACGTGGTCGTTGCCGGCCGTGGACAGCCCGTGCCGCACCGCGGCCCACCGCACCGGCGCCTTTGGCCCGTCGTCGGCCAGCCCGACCGCGCCCAGCGCACCGCGGGCCGTGGCCGCCCACTCCGCGTCCGACAGCACCCGCTCCCCCGCCGGGTTGGACAGCGAGAAGTGGTAGACCTCGCCGCGCGGGACCGTGACGTCGTACAGGTCCTTGTAGTGGTTCAGGTCCGCGGTGAACCCCCGCCTGGCGCCGGGCGCCGACAGCGTCGGGTCCGCCACGTCCATCTCGTCGCTGCTGGCGATCACGTGCTGGTCGGTGTGCTCGTCGTGCCGCCCCGGGCCCACCAGGTACGCCACCAACCCCGCCACCCGCGTCCCCCGCGTCACCTTCGCGATCACGCGCGAACCCCACCCATAGAGCCGTCGACCTGCCCGACCTGCCCGACCTGGTCGGCGTGGTCGTCCCGCTCGTCCTGGTTGTCGTCGACGGCCCACTGCCCCGCTGCTGACCCGCCGCCGGACAGCAGCGCGCCCAGCGCGTCCATCCGGTCCATCACGCGCCGCGCCGCGTCCAGCACGGCACCCGCCTCCGGCGCGACCGCGCCGGTCGCGTTGTAGCCCGCGGCGAGCTGGTTCACGTTCGTGGCGACCCCCCGCGCCAGGCGCCGGACCGCGACGAGCTCCGCCGCCCACGCCCGCCGCTCCAGCGCGCCCATCGACCCACCCCCGAGGCTGGGACCCCTCTGCTCCCCCGGCTCCTCCGACTCCCCCGCTGCCCGGGGCGCCCGGGCGCCCCGGTCGGCCATCCCCGCCGCCACCAACCACGCCGGCACCGACAACCCCGCCGCCACCGCCCGCGCCGACAGCTGCACGAACTCCTCCTCGCTCACCCGCACATGAACCGGCCGCTGACGACCCCCCACCACCCGCTGCTGCCGCCGCACCCGCCTCTGTCCCGACCCGCCCACACCGCCCTCGGCGGAGGTCTGCTCAGACGTCTGGGCGGAGCTGGCCGTCACGGCGGAGCCCGTCTGCTGCTCGGCCACCGGCCTCACCCCTTCCCAGCGGAGCGCCCCGACCACCGGTCGTGCCCCGCCGCGCGGCGAGGACTGGCACCGCCAGTCTGCCGCAGCGCGGCACCGCGCCGCCAGGCCGCGACGCTATCCGGGTACCGGATTGAATACCTTGCTCACCTGTGCGCCCTGTTCTGGGTTGTCCACAACCTGCGGATGCGGCCGTCGTCCATAGCCCGACGGCCCGGCTCCTGGCGGGGCACGGTGTCCGGTTCGTACCGTGACGCCCATGGCTACTCCCAGGCTCGACACCGACCGCATCCAGGCCGCCGCCCGCGCCCTGCTCGACGACAAGGTCAAAGCCGTCCGCGTCCTGGCCCACGCCCGCCAGGCACGGGAGGACGCCCGCGCCGCCCTCGAGCAGGCCGAGCGCGCCGACACCGCCGCCTACACCGCCGCGCTGCGCGACGGCTGGACCGCCGACGAGCTCAAGCGCGTCGGCCTCGACGCACCGACCAAACGAGCACCCGGTCGGCCCCGGAGCACCGCAAAGACCAGCGGCCGCAGCACGGCTGCGGCGTCCTCCCCAGGACCAGACTCCGCGCCGGCAGACACCGCGGCCGGCTGACCGTCCCGGGCGCTTGACCGGGGTCTGCTCACGACGCGGGGGGTCTCACCGTCGCCCGGTCGACCGGAGGTCACCACGGTGGGCGGCCGGCCGCTGCGCTCTGCGGAGGCACCCGAAGTGATCCTTCGAAACCCTGGCTCCGCTGCGCTCCACCTCGAAGCATCATCGGGGCCCGCCTCCTCCGCCGACCCCCCACCGCGGTCCTGCTGCGCATCGCCCGAACGACGGTGAGACCCCCGCACCACCCCCACCTCACCACCCCTGCCCCGCACCCTCCGCACACCGACCCCGGCGCCCTGCCGGCGCAGGACCACGACCGCAGGGGCTCCGCCCCCGCACCCCCGGCCCTCACTCCGATGAGCCGGGACAGAACGCACGACCCGCGAACCAGCTATGAGGAAACAGCAGCAGCCCGACGAAAAGGAGCCGATACAGACATGAGCAGCCCCAACCCCACACCGGCCAACGCACCGGTCACGACACCGGCCGCGGCACCGGTCACGACACAGCCGCCCCCTCCCCCGCTGTCACGGGCCCTGGACCTGCTCGACGGCCTGCTGCTGCGCACCGATGTCCCGTCTGCGGTGCTCCTGGACCTCGGTGACGTCTTCGGCGACTTGTTCGACGTCCGCCCGCCCTATACGCCGACCACACCCACCACCTCCACCGACCCCTGGCCGCTCGTCCTCGACCAGGTCGTTGCCGCCCTCCACGACCTCATCACCAACCCCTCGCAGGACGCGCCGCCGGCGCGCTCCGTCGGCTACGCCCTCAACCTCCGCACCCTCCGCCAGCACCAGACACCGCCACCCGACACCGGCCCAGCCACGCCAGACAGCCCGACGAATCCCACGACGGGCACCACCACGGACGTCACGGCGGACCTCACGCCGGGCACCACGACGGACCCCCCGACGGGTACCGCGTCGGACGGCATGCGGCGGTGAGCGGCCCCACCGGTGTGGCCGGCCGGCCCGACACCTGGACCCGCTCCTGGTACGACGTCGGGCACCAGGTCGCCGCCCTGCTCGAGCACCCCGAACCCGTCACCCCCGACCTGCTCCCCCTCGCCGTGGCCAGCCACGCCGCCACCGTCCGGACCCTCCTCACCGTCCACCGCGACCTCACCCGCGGCAGAGGACCCAGCAAGCGCCCCACCGTGACCGAGCGGCTCAGCGTCGAGCAGCTGGAGGCCAACCCGGTCAAGGCTCTCGGCATCGCGCTGCAGCAGCACCCCGCCACCCCCGGCGTCGCGCTGTCCGACGTCCTCACCACCAACCCGCCCCCCGGCCCGTCACGACGCTGGCACGACCTCGCCCGCGCCTCCATCACCGCCGCCGACGCCTGGCGCACTGCTGACCCCGCCTCCCGCCCACGCAGCCACCAGGCCTGGTCCCTGATGGCCGACGTCGGCTCCATCGCCCAGGGCCTCGCGCACCTCGACGAGCACATCGCCCGCGCCGCGACCCGCATGCCCCACGCCGTGCAGGTGCAGCTCGGCACCGCCCCCGGCGTGCTGGCCGACCGCTACGCCGCCGCCGCGACCGGCGGCCTGCGCGCAGCAGGAGAACGCACCCGCCAGCTCGCGGCACAAGGACCCCTGCCCCACGTCGGCCCGCTGCGTCAGCCTTTCGTGCGGCCCGCCGCGGTCACGGTCGCCGTGCACGTCCCCCTGGCCCAGGACGCCACCGCTGAGCTCCTCGACCGGGCCCAGACCATCAGCCCCCGCGACCTCACCCAGCTCGCCCGCACTCAGGCCCGCCTCACCGGCCACGCCGCCCGCCTCACCAGCGACCCTGCCCTCGCCGACGCCGCCCGCGCACAGCTGGCCCAGCTGCAGGCCGTGGTCCCCCGCCAGCTGCAGACCATCGAACCCACCAGCGACCAACGCCCCCTGCGCCAGGCTCAGCACCTGCTCACCTACGTCACCGCCATGGACCCCCAGCACCCCGACGCCGGCCGCGTCGCCGCCGCGATCGCCCGCAGCCAGCCCGACATCGTCGACGCCCTGCACCGCACCGCCCGCCACCAGCTCGCCACCGGCGCCTGGCTCGTTCCCAACCCTAACGAACGCCACACCAGCGCCATCTGGGTCCGCCAAGCCGCCACAGCCACCGGGTCGGAGTGGCAGCCCGACCTCGTGCACCGCCTCATCGAGGCCCGCACCACCGCCCACCACCTCGCCCAGACCGCCGGCCCCAACCCCTTCCCCAGCACCGCAGCCGCCATCGCCGTGGCCACCGCCCGACAAGGCCACCCCCCACGCGACGCCGTCCGACCACCCACCTTCCACACCACCACCGGACGTCCCACGACACCCTCACGGGGTATCAGCCGCGGCACCGACCTCGAACGCTGACGTCGCCTCGCCGCTGGCGGGCCAGGCGCCGGGTAGTACCCCGGGCCGCGGCGACGGCCCCCAGGCCGCAGGTCAGGAGCTGACCCGCGGTACATGCGCAGGAACGCTCGAGCGATCCCGGCCACCCCTGACGGGGCCCAGAGGCCGGCATGATCCGCCCGCGGCCGGCAACTACACGCCTGGCGTTCCTGACACCCAGCAGCCAGCGCTGCTGGTGCCGGCGCAGGAGCACCGCACCCCGGACATCACCAGCAGCGAACCGACGACGAGGAGCCGGCACGGACATGAACAGCGTCAACCCCGTACCGGCACCGCCGCAGCCACCCCCTCCATTGCTGTCGCTCGCCCTGGACCTGCTCGACGGCCTCCTCGTCCGTGGCGACGTCCCCGCCGCCGTCCGCCGCGACATCACCGACGTCCTCCACGACCTCGTCGACCTCGTCGATGTCCGCCCACCCTCCCCACCGACCGCACCCATCGACCGCCGCAGGCCGTGGTCCCTCGTCGTGCAGGAGGCGGTTGACCTCCTGCACGGGCTCATCGACCACACCGACCCGGACTCTCCCCCCGCGCTCACCGTCCGGTACGCCCTGGCCATCCGCGCCCTGCGCGGCACCACCCGCCACGCCAGCTCCCCCGGCATCGACGGACCCGGACAGCAAGGGTGAACCGCTGACCCCCGACAGCGGCGCCGACAGCAGCGGCCGACGCCTCACGCGGAACACCCGCCGCCCGCCACCCGGGGACGGCGTAGGTACCGCGACCTACAGTGACGCCATGGCCAAGATCGGCAAGGAAGACCAGCCCATCACCGTCGAGCCCGACGCCCCGTTCCAGACACCCGCCGAGCCAGCCCCAACGACGGAGCCTGCGACGGCGCCAGCGCCGGAGCAGGTGCCGGTCCCCTCCCCGTCCTGACGCTGATGGCGACGTCAGCGCCGGTCCACCGTGGGTCCGTGCGAGGGGTGCGGACCTTCCGCGTCCTGCCCGACGGCCGGCTAGCACCGGTCACCAGCCGCCCGCCGTGGACACCCGGCGTCAACACCGCCACCTGCGACCGCCGCTCCATCACCCGCCGGCTACCGCCCGCCCACGACGCACCCGGCGTCGGCTGCGTCTGCGGGTTCTGGGCCTGCGGCAACGTCGCCGCGCTCCGCCAGACCGGCGTCCTCGGCACCTCCCGCGTCCTGGCCGTGGTCGCCGCCCACGGCCAGCTCGTCCCCGCCGAACGTGGGTTCCGCGCCCAGCACGCCGTCATCGAGGCGTTGTGGCTGTCCCCCCGCGTCCCCACCGACCGGCGCGCCGCCGTGGCCCGCGCCTACCCCGCCGCCGCGCTCTACACCAGTAAGGCCGCGATGCTCGCCGAGCACCCCCCGACAGTCCTGTCGAGCTACCGGCTGCCCGCCCGGCCCCGGGCCTCCCGGCTGCTGTGGCAGCTCGCCCTGCTCACCGCCTGGACCATCACCCTCACCGTGCTCTGGTCCTTCACCCCCTACCCGGCCGCTGTCACCGCACCCACCCCGCTCGTGCCCACCGCCAGCGCCCAGGTCGCCGTCGGCGTCGCCCTGGCCATCACCCACCTCACCCTCGCCACCACCACCCTGCTGCTGGCCATGCACCCCCGCCTCTGGCGGTGGTCTCCCGCCGCCCTGCTCCCCCAGACCGCCCTGCTCTTCGCCGGCCAGCTCACCCTCGACGACGCCACCGCCTGGCTCCAGCTCGGCCTCACCACCACCTCCACCACCGTCACGCACCTGCTCACCGCAGCCGTTGTCATCACCCGCCTCTACCGCCTCGACACCGACGAACACTGACCACCCGGCTGCCGTGCGCGCCAGGGGCAGCGCCCCAGGGGTGCGAGAGTGACCCGACGGGCGACAACGTTGTGGGTTCTTTCGGACCCACCGCATGACCCGACAGATAAGACGGCAACGCGCAGATCCGGCGTCATCACGGTCGGGCTCGATCGGACCAGATTGGGCTCGGTCGGGCACGACCCGCGGCTGTCAGCCGGGCGACGGACGGTGTGACGCACGCGACGTTTCACCGAAAGCCTTCGACGCGATGTTCAGGTGCAGGCTTCAACCACCGTCAGTCACACCGCGGAGGCCATACCCATGAACCCCGAGACCACCGAGCTCACGCTCCCCACCGCCGACAGCCTCACCGCCAAGCTGGACGCGCCCGACACCTCGCTGGCCAACCCCCGGCGTACCCGCCTCTGACCCAGCCTGGCGTGACGCACCCCGCCCCTCACGTGCCCGTCCCCGGACGACCGCCCCGCCACGACTAGCGGGACACCGGAGCTGTGGAGCTGCCCGGGCTGCCCGGGCTGCCCGGGCTGCCCGCAGCTGTTCGGGGTCGGCGCGGTGGGCGTCGCGCAGCCTCAGCCGTTGGCGGCCTGGTACGCCTGCACCACGTCGGCCTTGATGCGGCCCCGCTCGGACACCGCGTGACCGTTGGCACGAGCCCACTCCCGGACCGCCCCGTTGTCGACACCCCCGCCCGACTGCAAGGAGCTCGACGACGACGACCTCGACGCCGAACGGGTGCCCTTCGAGCGGCTCCCGCCGGCCCGGCGACCCTTGTCCACGAACTCCGTCAGGCTCGAGCGCAGCCGGGCGGCGTTGTCCTCGCTCAGGTCGACCTCGTAGCTGACACCGTCCAGGGCGAACGTCACCGTCTCCGAAGCCGCCGAGCCATCGATGTCGTCCACCAGGACGACGTTCACGTGCTGAGCCACGTCGGGTACCGCTTTCTCTTAGTCGAGGAAAGAACGGGCCCATCCTGGCGCATGGTGGGAACGGCTCACCGCACCCGCGCCAGCAGACGCGAGTGGCTGGTTCTGCAGCGGGATACCTGTCCGAGCGGCGTCGGAGGGCCCTTGCGGCCAGCGACGACGCTGAACGACGGCCACGCCCAACTGTTCAGGTGCGCGAGGCTCCACCTATGAGTCGACTTGACGAGGTGTTCGCTCAACTACCAGACCGGCTGACGGTCGAGCAGCTGAGCCAGCTGCTGGGGATCGAGATGCAGACCACCTACCGGTGGCTGCAGGAGGGCCGGGTCCCCGCCTACAAGGTCGGCCGAGCCTGGGTCATCTTCCGCGACGAGGTCAAGGACATGCTCGAAGCCAGCAGCAACCAGAAGAACCGGGCCGATCCCGACCCCACCCAGTCCGAGGCGCCCGCGGAACCCACCGCATAGCGGGCGGGCGACAGCGAGGGCAGCAGCGCAGGGGCGACAGGCCTCAGTTGCCGGGTACCGCGCTACCGCGACACGCCCGCGTGAAAGGCCCAGCTGGAGGTCCGGGCTAGGTGCGGCCTACGGTGAGGCAGCGGGTCAGCCCGCGTCTCAGTGCGGCGAGCTCGTCCTGTGCGAGGACCGACATCCAGACCTTCTGCTTCTGGCGGTCCTGCGGCACCCGGCCGCACCGGAAGGCTCGCGGCGAACCGTGCGTCGTCACAGCTCCCGTCGACCGTCCGTGTGGTCCCGCTACCGCCGGGTCCTCCAGGGCCCGGCCTGGCGCTTCTTCCTCCCCGCCGCGGCGGGTCGGCTCGGTGTCGCCATGACCGGGCTCGGTCTCCTGTCGCTCCTGCAGGCCACCACCGGCTCGTTGGCGACAGCAGGAGCGGTGACGGGGGCCTTCGCGCTGTCCGAGGCAGTCGCCGGACCCCAGGTTGCGCGCCTGTTCGACCGGTACGGCCAGCGGCGACCGCTGCTACTCCTAATCCTGATGCACGCCGCCGCCGTCGCCGGACTCCTGAGCGCGGCACTCCTGGGCGCGGCACACCAGGACGGGCGGTCGACTGTGGCGCTGTGCCTGCTCGCGGTGGTCGCCGGGGCGTCGCTGCCCCAGGTCGGTGCGTGCTCGGCCGCACGGTGGACGCGTCTGTTCGCAGCGTCGCCGCTGCTGCGGACAGCCTTCGCGCTGGAGAGCATGGCCAACGACGTCGCGTTCCTGCTCGGACCGACCGTCGTGGTCGCCGCGGCGGTGGCCTGGACCCCTGTGGCCGCAGTGGTCCTCGCGACCGGTCTGGTGGTCTGCGGCGGTGTGCTCCTGGCGATGGTGTGCGAGGAGCGACCCCGCTGCGACCAGCACGCGCCCGCCACCGAGCCGGAACCGGACCTGCGACCGGACCTGCGACCGGACCTGCGACCGGACCTGCGACCGGACCTGGGGCCGGAGGCGGTTCCGGAACTGGTACCGGGCCCGGGGCGCCGGGGCCTGCTGCGGGCGCCGTTCGTGTCGGTCGTGGTGGTCAACCTTGGACTGGGCGGGGTCTTCGGCTCGCTGCAGGTGGCGGTGACCGCCTCTGCGGCCGGTGCCGGCCGTCCGGGCGTCGCCGGCGCGCTGTACAGCGTCCTGGCACTCGGTGGCCTGATCGGCGGGTTCGTCTTCGGGGCTGGGGCCTGGCGGGGCGCGCCGCCCCGGCAGCTGCTCACCGCCGCCCTCTGTCTCTTCCTGGCGGTCAACCTGCTCAGCGCAGCTCCGAGCTTGCTGTGGCTAGCCGGGGCCGTCCTCGCGGCCGGGCTCATGGTGGCTCCCGTGATGGTGCTGTCAGGCTCCATGGTCCATCGCCTGGTCGACCCGACCACGATCACGCAAGCCCTGAGCTGGACCGCGTCGGCCAGTGCCGCCGGGCTCGCCGGCGCTGCCGCGACCACGGGGTACCTCATCGACACCACCGACGCCCGGGCTAGTTTCGCCGTGACCGTCGCAGCAGCAACAACGGTCCTGCTCGCAGCCGCAGCAGCTGCACGGACCACAGGCAGCACCCGGTGGGGACCCCTCGCCGGTACCTGATCGTTATGCGGAACGTCGAGGGCCGTTGGTCCCGCGCGCTCTAGCCAAGTTCGTCGAGGAGCGGCGCCAACTGATCGTCGACGATGTCGCGGATCATGGCTGGGTTGACCCGGAAGTACTCGTGGACGACGACGTTGCGAAGGCCCGCAATGGAGGCCCAGGGCGCCCCTGGGCGTCCCTTCTTGAAGTCCTCCGGCAGGGCCTTGACGGCCTCACCGATCACGGCCAGGTTCCGCAGGACGGCGTCATACGCCATCGAGCCGAACTCTGCGGAATCGAGGTGATCGCGGTAAGTGAGGCAGCGGGCGATCGCGGCTCGAATGTCCTCCATGCGGTCTGCATCGGCACGGCTCACACGGCCACCGCGTCCGCCAGGGCCGTAGCCGAGACCTCATCACGCAGGAGGGGTCCTGCCACAACATCAACCCGGACGCCCAGTAGTTCGCTCAGCTCCTCGGCGAGTCCGGAGACTCGGAGGAGCTCGTTGCCGGAGCCGGTAGACAAGTCGACGAAAAGATCGAGGTCACTGTCATCGCGAGCATCGCCACGCGCCGCAGACCCGAACATGCGGAGGTTGTCTGCGCCGTACCGCCTGAGCAGTGCGCCTACCTCGCTCCGGTTCGAAGCCAGTGCCGCTCGAAGCCGGCTTGACGCGGCAGTCGGCTGCTCCATGGGTCGAGGGTAGCCAGGGACCAGGCTGACCGGCTTGGGAGCGATCCCCAGGTAGCGATGGCGCTATGGGACGTGGCGATCCACTCGGGTGACGGTCGCGTACCGGACACATGCGGCACAGCTCGGAAGCGGACCGTCAAGCGCTGCGACGGCTCAGTCGGTGCACGACGTGATGCTGTCTGCGGTCCACCGACCCGGAGAGTCCTGTCGGACGTCGACGTACCTCACCGCCAGACCGTCGCGCTCGACGAAGACACGAACGTTCCCGGAGGACGGCGAGGCGTCCTGGGCCTCGAAAGCGTTGCCAGACACCGCCTCACGCGCGGCATCCTCGGGCGAGGCCGCGACGGGGGCCTCGCCCGCGGCGTAGTCCAAGTGCGAGCTCACCCTCGTGTCGCCGTCGCAGTCCAGACCGTCGGTGGCCTTGGTGGTCGAGTCCTCCGCGCCACAGCCGGCGAGCCCCACGACGAGCAGCGCTACTCCTACGACTGCAGCCACCATCCGCACGAGTCCTCCTCCGCAAGCCTGATGTGCCTGAGACGCTCACACGTGGGGCACGGTTCCGGTCTGCTGAGCCCTGCCTCCGAAAGGATCTCCGGCGTCAGTGTCGCCAACGGGTTCGGCTCGTGCCCCGAGCCCCTGCCGTCCCACAGGGGGGTCGCCTGTCAGCGACGGCGGGGGCGGCTGTTGCCCGGCGCCAGGACCGGTGCCGCAGAGGCCGGGCGTTCAAGTGTCCCGTCGTAGGTGCCGAGGTCCGTCAGGACAACGCTCCCGATCCCCTCACCGCTCATGGTGAGGCGGCCCAGAGCTACACCGGCCAGACACGTCTGCGGAGGTCACATGAGCACCACGGCAACCGTAGGCGTCGGCCACCGGCTGCCGACCACCCTGACCGCACTGACCGCACTGACCGCACTGACCGCGCATGGCGGCGCCGGACGGGTCCTCCACCTCACGGGCCCCGGGCACCAGCTGACGGCCTCGTCGGTCGGGCAGGCTCCGCTGCTGAGCGACGCGGACCGCGCGATGCTGCGGGCCGTCAGCGGTGTCTCCTTCACCTCCGACGGCCGCCTCGACCGACCCGACGCCGTGGGGGTAGGCGGTCGCGGGGGCATCGTCGCCGGTGGGCTCGTCGCCGGGGGCATCCCGGGCGGCTACGACACCGTCAGCTTCAACGACGGCGAGAACCAAGTCACCTTCTTCCTCGCCCGAGTCTCCGGCGACCGGGCCGCCGGAACCCTCACCGGCGACATCAACCCCCAGTACCTGCGGGGCATGCTCCTCACCCTCGGCAGCAGCGACACCCCGCAGCGACGACAGTTCATCGAGCAGGCCCTCACCTACTACGACCGGCTCCCCAGGTCCGCCCACGAGTCACGACAACGAGCCGGCGAACCCACCTTCACCGTCACCGCGTGAGGCGGTCAGCCCACGACGGCACGGGCCCGCCGACCGGTGACGGTGCCGGTGGCCCGCCCCGGGACTCATGCGGGCCTGCGAGCTGGCGTGCGGGCATCACCGAGCGGCTCGCGCCCGTCCCGCAGCGCGACCGCCCGTCGGTCCAACAGCGCCGTAGCCACGGCCGCGACGGCCGCCATCACCAGCCGCGGCCGGCGAACCCCACGACGGGCGAGGAAGTCCTCGACGCCGTGGTCCAGGACGAGGGACGCCCAGTGGGTGAACGCCATGACACCACCGGCCGCCACCGGGAGCAGGACCGCGGCGCGCAGCGAGGTCCCGCCCCCTGGCCCGGCCTTCGCCCGCCAGCCGCTGGCCGCCACGGCGGCGGCGGCCGCCGCCCCC
Source organism: Aquipuribacter hungaricus (assembly GCF_037860755.1). Lineage (NCBI taxonomy): Bacteria > Bacillati > Actinomycetota > Actinomycetes > Micrococcales > Intrasporangiaceae > Aquipuribacter > Aquipuribacter hungaricus. The sequence continues at coordinate 66,503 of NZ_JBBEOI010000003.1, forward strand.
GGGACAGCGACGAGCAGCGTCCTGGTCACCCCGCGCGCCCGGCCCACCCGCACCACCCCCCACACCCC
>NZ_JBBEOI010000004.1 GCF_037860755.1 Aquipuribacter hungaricus
GGACGGCGGGGCGACCGACCCCCGCGCCGACCCGGCCGGCACCCGCCCCGGCGACCCGCTCGCCGAGCTGGCCGCCGCGGCCGGGTACGACGACGCCGAGCGGTGGTGGGACGCCGTGGTCGAGGGCCGGGAGCACGCCACCGCCCCGTTCGAGGAGCTCACCGCCGCCATGACCGTGCTGCGCGAGGGGCACGGGCTGTCGCTGCGCGAGGCCCGCCGCGAGGCCCACATGCGCCGCGTCCTCCGCCAGACGATCACCGGGGGCGCCTCGTCGGTCGCCTGCGTCGTGGGGGCCTGGCACGCGCCGGCGCTCACCGGCCGGCTCCCCACGGCCGCGGCGGACACGAAGCTCCTCACCCGGCTGCCCCGGCGCAAGGTGGCGCTCACCTGGGTGCCGTGGACGCACTCCCGGCTCGGGGTCTGGTCCGGCTACGGCGCCGGCATCACGTCGCCCGGCTGGTACGAGCACCTCTTCGCCGGCACCGGGGACCCGCTGGCCGGGTGGTTCACCCGGGTCGCCGGCGTGCTGCGAGAGGAGGACCTGCCGGTGTCGACGGCGTCGGTCATCGAGGCCGTCCGGTCCGCCCGCACCCTCGCCGCCCTGCGCGGGCGCGCCGCCGCCGGCCTGGCCGAGGTCCAGGACGTCACCCGGGCCGTGCTCGTCGACGGCGACGAGGGCCTGCTCGGCCTGGTCACCGACCGGCTGGTGGTGGGTGAGCGGCTCGGCGCCGTGCCCGACGACGTCGCGACCACGCCGCTCGAGGCCGACCTGCGCGCCACGGCCCGGCGTCTCCGGCTGCCGGTGGCGGCGGCCCCGAAGACCCTGGACCTCGACCTGCGCGAGCCGACCGGCGCCGAGCGGTCCCGGTTCCTGCGCCGGCTGCTGCTGCTCGACCTGCCGTGGGGGCGGCCCGGCCGCGACGAGGTCCGCTCGACCGGGACGTTCCGCGAGACATGGACGCTGGAGTGGGACCCGACCCTGTCCGTCCGGCTCGTCGAAGCGTCGCTGTGGGGGACGACGGTCGCCTCGGCCGCGACCGCCCGGATGGTGTCCCGGGCCGAGGGCACCGGCTCGTCGCTCGTCGACCTCGCCGAGGGCGTCGAGACCTGCCTGCTCGCCGACCTGCCCGACGCGCTGCCCGCCGTGCTCACCGCCCTGGACGAGCGGGCCGGCCACGCCGGCGACGCCGGGCACCTCATGGACGCGCTGTCCCCGGTGGTCCGGTCGCTGCGCTACGGCGACGTCCGCGGTACCCGCACCCCCGCGCTCGGCCGTGTCGCCGACGCGCTGCTGGCCAGGGTCTGCGCGGTGCTGCCGGTCGCCGTCCAGGGCGTCGACGACGACGCGGCCGGGGCGCTCCGGACCCGGCTCGAGGCTGTCCACCGGGCGGTCAGCCTGCGCGACGACCCCGATGCCACCCGGCTGTGGTCGGCGACCCTGCACGGGCTCGTCGAGCGCGCCGACCTGCACGGCCTGCTGCTCGGCCGCCTGGTCCGCCTGCTCCACGACGCGGGCGACCTGCCCGGCGACGACGTGGCCACCCGGCTCTCCCGGGCGCTGTCGGTAGGGGTGCCGGCCCCGGCCAAGGCCGCGTGGGTCGAGGGGTTCCTCGCCGGCGGCGGGCTGCTGCTCGTCCACGACCGGCAGCTGCTCGCGGCGCTCGACGGCTGGCTCGTCGGGCTCGGGCCGAGGGACCTCGTCGACGCCCTGCCCGCGCTGCGCCGTGCGTTCGGCGCGGTCGCCGCGGGGGAGCGCCGGGCGGTGGCCTCCGCCGTCGTCTCGCTCGGCGGCGGACCTCGTGCGGCGGCCGCAGACGACGGGCCCGACGTTGACTGGGAGCAGGCCGACGCGGCCCTGCGTGCGGTCGCGGCGCTGCTGGCAGGTGCCCGGTGAGCGACGGCCAGGCGGTCGACCGGCCCGTCGAGGACGGTCCTGTCCACGAGGGACCCACCGCTGCAGCGTCCGTTGAGGAGCGCGCCCGTCGCTGGCGGCTCGTCCTCGGCGGGGCGTCGGCCGAGGCGCTCGGCGCCACCCTGTCCGGTGCCGACGCGGGGATGGACCGGGCGCTGGCCGCGGTGTACGAGCCGGGCGAGGACCGGGCGGCGGGGCTGCAAGGCTCTGCCCCCCGGGTGGCGCGCTGGCTCGGCGACATCCGCACGTACTTCCCCTCGACCGTCGTGCAGGTCGTGCAGCGCGACGCCGTCGACCGGCTCGGCCTGCACCGGCTGCTGCTGGAGCCGGAGCTGCTGGGCAGCGTCGAGCCCGACGTCCACCTCGTCGGCACCCTGCTCAGCCTCACCCGCGCGCTGCCGGAGGCCACCCGTGCCACCGCCCGCCAGGTGGTCCGAACTGTCGTCGAGCAGATCGAGGCGCGGGTCGCCGACCGCACCCGCAGCGCCGTGAGCGGGGCCCTCGACCGTTCCGCCCGGACGTCACGGCCCCGGCTGCGCGACGTCGACTGGGACCGGACGATCCGCGCGAACCTGCGGCACTACCAGCCCGAGCAGCGCACCGTCGTCCCGGAGCGGCTCGTCGGCCACGCCCGGCGCAGCCAGGTCGTCGCCCGCGACGTCGTGCTCGCTGTCGACCAGTCCGGGTCGATGGCGGCCTCGGTCGTCTACTCCGCGGTGTTCGGCGCGGTGCTCGCGTCGATGCGGACGCTGCGGACCTCGCTCGTCGTGTTCGACACCGCCGTCGTCGACCTCACCGACCAGCTCGACGACCCCGTCGACGTCCTCTTCGCCACCCAGCTGGGCGGCGGTACCGACATCAACCGGGCCGTGGCGTACTGCCAGGGCCTGGTGCGGCGCCCCGGCGACACCCTGTTCGTCCTCATCAGCGACCTGTACGAGGGCGGCGTCCGGGAGGAGCTCCTGCGCCGGGTGCAGGCCATGCTCGGCGCCGGCGTGCAGGTACTCGTGCTGCTCGCGCTGTCGGACGAGGGTGCGCCGTCGTACGACGGCGAGCTCGCCGCCGAGCTGGCGGCCCTGGGGGCGCCGGCCTTCGCCTGCACGCCCGACGCCTTCCCGGACCTGCTCGCCGTGGCGCTGGCGCGCGGTGACGTGGATGCCTGGGTGCAGCGGGAGCAGCGGGCCGCCCGGGGACGGTGACGTCTGGTCCGCCCCTCGGGCGCAGCAGGCAGCCGCCGGTGTCCCGTACCCACGGCCGGCGCTGACGCCATGCGTCCTCGTGCGGCGCCGCGACCCTGCTCGCACGATGGGCCGGTGACCCAGGACCACGCACGGACCGTCGCCGCGCTCCTCGAGCGGTACGGGACCACGTACGCCGAGGAGGCCGGCATCACGCTCAAGGACACGCCGTCGCCGCTATTCCGGCTGCTGGTGCTGAGCAACCTCCTCTCGGCGCAGATCAGCGCCGCCATCGCCGTGGCCACCGCGCGGGCGCTGTCCTCGGCCGGCATGCGCACGGCCGACGCCATAGCCGGGGCGACGTGGCAGCAGCGCGTCGACGTGCTCGGCGAGGGCGGGTACCGCCGCTACGACGAGCGCACGTCGACGATGCTCGGCGACTGCGCCGACCTGGTCCGTGACCGGTGGAAGGGCGATCTCCGTCGTCTGCGCGACGAGGGCGCCGACGTCGACGGGGTCAGGGCGCTGCTGGAGGAGATGCCGGGCATCGGGCCGACCGGGTCGGCAATCTTCTGCCGCGAGGTGCAGGGCGTCTGGCCGGCCCTGGCGCCCTTCGTCGACGACCGGGTCGCCGAGGGGGCGCGAGCCGTCGGGCTGCCGACTGGACCCGACGAGCTCGCCGCGCTGGTGGACCCTGCCGACCTGCCGCGCCTGGCGTCGGCCTGCGTGCGGGTGACGCTCACCGACGGCGCGGCGGAAGAGGTCCTGCAGGGAGCGTGACGGACCGCCTGGGTGGTGACGCAGCGGCGGCGGCCCGAGGGACCGCCGCCGCCGCCCGGCCGGGTCAGCCGTGCGTCTTGCCGCCCGAGGCGTAGTAGCTGACGCAGTCGCCCTGGTTGACGAACGTGTCGGCCGGGAAGTTCGTCGCCCAGCCACCGTCCTTGCAGTCGACCTTGGTGAACACGCGCGGCTCGAAGTCGTACGTCGTGCCGCCGACGGTGAGTCCGTCGACCGCGGCGAGCAGGTCGGGGTTGCCGCTGCCCTGGTTGACGCCGAACGACGAGATCCGCGCGGCCGGGTTCGCGGCGATGATGTCGTCGAGCGCGACGAAGCTGCTGAAGCTGGTGGGGACGCCGGGGATGGCCCGGGTCGACCACCACTTGGCCTGACCCTTCGCCGACCAGGTCTCCCACGAGCCCTCCGGCGAGGTGCCGTAGGTGTAGTACGGCTCGAAGACGAGGACGGCGAAGCCACCGTCCACCGTCGGGCCGTTGTGGTCGATGGTGACGTTGATGGCCGGCGTCTGGACGTCCGGGGCTGTGGACGAGGCCGCCCGGAACGTCGAGAATGAGGCGTCCTGGAGCGCCGACAGGGGGAGGTCGGCGGAGGTGACCAGTTGCGCCTTGGCCCCGAAGTCGGGCGTCGACAGCTGCAGGGCGCCGGTGCCCAGCCCGGCGGGGGCGCCGAAAGCCGTGGTGAAGGCGAGGCCGCCGGTACCGCCGGTAGCGCCGGTGCTCCAGGTGGAGCCGAGGGCGGTCTCGGTGACGGTGGTGGTCGCGGCGGTGGCGGGGGTTGCCGACATGCCGAGGGTGAGCAGTGCCACCGCGGCGGCGGCGAACGCGGACGTGAGTCGCATGGGGGTCCTTCTCGTCGGTGAGGGGGTCGCCGCAGTCAAGCCTGCCGCTGGGCCGGACGGGTGGTGTTTGGCGGAAGTCGTCCGAGGACCGTCGGAAGCACCACGAGTTCTCAGGGGGTGCGCGTCTCCGCGGCTGCCTCGGCGCGGTCGAGCACCCGGTCGACAGCCTCGTCGGCGAGCCGGCGCGCCCGCCCCGGCGGCATCCGCCCCGGCTCGAGCAGGACGGAGACGGCGAGCCCGTCCATGAGCGCGAGCAGCTCGGCCGCCGCGTCGCGCGCCCACGGCGGGGGAGCAGCAGGGGTGCCATCACCCTCGGACAAAGCACCGCAGGCGAGCACGAGCCAGGCGATGCCGTCCTCCGCCCGCTGCCACGTCTCCCGGTGCAGCGCGGCGGTCGGGCCGTGCACGGCGGCGCGTGCCACGAAGGCGAGCCACAGCGCGGTGTCGGACCGGTCGTCGGGCTCGGCGGGCACGAGGCTGCGGACGGTCGCGCGCAGCCGGGCGTCCGGCCGGTCGGGCAGCTGCGACGCCTCCTCGTCGAGGCGCCGCCGGTAGACCTCCTCCAGCCGCACCATCGCCCCGGCGAGCATGGCGTCCTTGGTGGGGAAGTGGTGCTGCACCGCCCCGATCGACACGCCTGCGCGGGCGGCGACCCGGCGGACCGACGTGCCCTCGAGCCCCTGCTCGGAGATGACCGCGACCACGGCGTCGCGCACCGTGTCCGACGGGGAGGGTGGGTCCGGCACGGCAGGATCGTCGCACCCATACGATCGTATGGCACCCTGGTCGCATGGACTGGAGCACCCTGGCGGCGCTGCCCGTCCTCGCCCTCGTCGACAGCACGAGCGTGGGGACGCTGCTCCTGCCCGCGTGGCTCCTGCTCGCTCCGACCATCCGTCCACGGGCGGTGCTCGGCTACCTCGCCGTCGTCGCGGTCGTGTACTGGCTGCTGGGGCTGGCCCTGCTCGCAGGCGCCGACGTGGTCGTCGAGGCGGTGTCCGGTGCCTCCGACGGTGGCGGGGCCGACCGGCCGAGGGCGGTGCTGGTCGCTCAGCTGGTGGTCGGTGTGCTGCTGCTGGCGTGGGCGCTGCTGCCGGAGCGGTGGCGCCGTCGGCTCGGGCGGCGTCGCAGTCCCGCCGTCGACGTGGCCGACGGTGCTGCCGACGCGGGGAGACAGGAAGCACAGGGAGGCACGTTCGCCCCGGCGCCCGCGCACGCACCAAGCGCGCCCACCGGGCGGCTGGTCCGCTGGCGCGACCGTGCCGCCGAGGGCGGGTCCCCGACCGGGCTGCTCGCCCTGGCGGCCGTGGCCGTGCTGCTCGAGGCCGCGACGATGCTGCCGTACCTGGGCGCGGTGACCCTGCTCGCCTCCACCCCGCTCGCCACCGGCACGCAGGTGCTCGTGCTCGTCGGCTACTGCCTCGTCATGGTGCTGCCGGCGCTGCTCCTGGTCGCCTTCCGCGTGCTGGCCGCAAAGCGCGTGGAGCCGCTGCTGCGTCGGCTCGAGGGCTGGTCGAGGCGGGCGGGCGGCGAGGCCGTGCTGTGGGTGGCGGCGATCGCCGGGTTCCTCCTGGCGCGCGACGCGGCGGTCGCCCTCCGGCTGTTCTGAGCGGTCAGTACTCGTCCCCGACGGTGTTCGACGGGCGCTCGCCGCGGGCCAGCGCGAGCAGCTGCTCCCGCACGACGCCCCACGCCCGCTCGGTGGAGCCGCCGGTCTGCCCGCCGACGTGCGGGGTCAGCAGCAAGCCTGGGGCGTCCCACAGCGGGTGGTCCTCCGGCAGCGGCTCGGGGTCGGTGACGTCGAGTCCGGCGACGAGGCGGCCGGCCTGCAGCTCGGCGAGCAGGGCGTCGGTGTCGACGACCTGGCCGCGCGCGGCGTTGACCAGAGCGGCGCCGTCCTTCATCCGTGCCAGGAACGCCGCGTCGACCAGGCCGCGGGTGGCGTCGGTGAGCGGGACGACGAGCACCACGGCGTCGGCGTCGGGCAGCAGCTCGGGAAGCTCGTCGGTGCCGCGGACGCCCTCGCGGGCGGTCCGGGCGACGAGCGTCACGGTGCAGCCGAACCCGTCGAGCCGCAGCCGGGTCTGCTCGCCCAGGTCGCCGGCGCCGACGACGAGGACGTGGGCGCCCTGCAGGCCGGGGGAGCCGGCGTCGGACCAGTCGTGCCGGTCCTGCTGGCGGACGAAGCCGGGGATGCCGCGGCGCATCGCGAGCAGCACGGTGACGGCCCACTCCGCGGTCGCGCCGCCGTGCGCCCCGCGGCCGTTGACCAGCGACACCCCGTCGGGGAGCCGGCCGAGCCAGGTCTCGACCCCGGCGGACAGGGTCTGGACGACCTCGACGCCCTCGACGGCACGCACGACCTCGAGCACGTCGTCGCTCGACGCCCCCGCGGCGACGACCGCGCGGGCCGACCCGGGCCACGTGCTCCGGTCGCCGGCGTCGACGAGCACCGGCTCCAGCTCGTCGGCCCCGGACAGCGCGTCGAGGCCCTCCTGCGTGAACACGATGACGGTCGAGGGCATGGGTCGACCGTAGGTGCCCGTCCCGCCGGCCCGCTCCCCGGGGCAGACCGGCGTGACGGGGTCACCGGGTCCTCAGCCGGCCGTCACCACCGGTGGGCGACGTCGACGACGACCCGGGACGACGTGCCCGGCCCGTCCAGGGCGAGGACCCGGAACGGCAGCCGCGCCCGGACGCCCAGGCCGGCGGTCGACTGGCCCTCGAAGGAGCCGGCCCACGTCACCTCGCGGAAGGTGGCGTAGCCGCCCACGTCGAGCAGGCGCTGGCCGGTCGGCGGCACGAAGGTCGCCATCCCCTCGTCGTCGTAGGCGGGGGCACCGACGACGACCTCGAGGCGTGCGCCCCCGGCGGTGGGGACCACAGTGCCCGAGCCGTCGGAGCGGACCTGGTCGACGTAGCGGACGGAGTACCCCTGCGTCGAGCCGTCGACGTCGACGACGAGGCGGTCGAAGCAGGCGTGGCGGCCGGAGCGGAGGGCGACCAGGTCGCCCGGCGCGGAGGAGGGGGAGACGGTGGCGGCGGAGGTCTTCGGGAGAGATCCCCAGCCGGTGCCGCAGGACGCGGCGGCACCAGCGGTGGCGGGGACCAGGAGAGCCGGCAGGAGGAGCGCCAGCACAGCGACGGTGCGGGAGACGGCGGTCTTCATGCCCCGTACACGCGCGGCGACCCGCGCAGGTTGACGCCACCCGGGCGGTCGCAAGGGTGTACTGACAGGGCATCCTCCGGGGGCCTCCTCGGCGGGCACCGGCGGCCCCGGTCTGGTTGCATGAGGGACACCGCATACGAGCGCGCGCTGCCCGTGCCCCCACCGGGCGCAGCCGCGAGGCCCCTGCCGGGGCCGCCCGCTGCGGTGACCGAGCCACCGAGAGGACTCCACCATGCCCACGACCGTCAACGCCGTCGCCGCCCTCACCCCCGACGGCCCCCTCGAGCGCACCACCATCGAGCGCCGCGACGTCGGCCCGCACGAGGTCCGCATCGACATCGCCTTCGCCGGGATCTGCCACTCAGACATCCACACCGCCCGCGGCGAGTGGGGCGACGTCACCTACCCCATCGTCGTCGGCCACGAGATCGCCGGCACCGTCGCCGAGGTCGGCGCCGAGGTCACCAAGCACCAGGTCGGCGACCGCGTCGGCGTCGGCTGCATGGTCGACTCCTGCCGCGAGTGCTCCAGCTGCACCCAGGGCCTCGAGCAGTACTGCCTGGAGGGCAACATCGGCACGTACGCCGCGGTCGGCCGCGACGGCGAGCCCACGATGGGCGGGTACTCCCAGCAGATCGTCGTCACCGAGGACTTCGTGCTCCGCATCCCCGAGGGCATCGAGCTCGACGAGGCTGCGCCGCTGCTGTGCGCCGGCGTCACCCTGTACTCCCCGCTGCACCACTGGGGCGCCGGTCCCGGCAAGCGCGTCGCGATCGTCGGCCTCGGCGGCCTCGGCCACATGGGCGTCAAGATCGCCGCCGCCATGGGCGCCGAGGTCACGGTGCTGTCGCAGTCGCTGAAGAAGCAGGAGGACGGCCTGCGCCTGGGCGCCACCAGCTACCACGCCACCTCCGACCCCGACACGTTCACCTCGCTCGCCGGGTCCTTCGACCTCATCGTCAACACCGTGAGCGCCAAGCTCGACCTGGACCAGTACCTCGGCCTGCTCGCCGTCGACGGCACGATGGTCAACGTCGGTGCGCCGCCGGAGCCCCTCGACGTCGCCGTGTTCTCGCTCATCCCGTTCCGCCGCTCGTTCGCCGGCTCGGCCATCGGCGGCATCCCCGAGACCCAGGAGATGCTCGACTTCTGCGCCGAGAAGGGCATCGGCGCCGAGATCGAGGTCATCGGCGCGGACCAGGTCAACGAGGCCTGGGAGCGTGTCGTCGCCTCCGACGTGCGCTACCGCTTCGTCATCGACACCTCAACTCTGGCCTGACCCCAGCGACCCTGACGGCCCGTCCCCCTGCTGGGGGGCGGGCCGTCGTCGTACCCGGCTGCGAGGGTGTGCCCGTGGCGGAGCAGGCGGAAGAGCTGACGGTCCCCGACGTCGACGCGTGGCGGGAGTGGCTCGCCGAGCACGTGCACGAGCAGCCCGGCGTGTGGCTCACGCTGGCCAAGAAGGGCACGACGGAGCCGACGAGCCTGACGTACGCCCAGGCGCTGCAGGAGGCGCTGTGCCAGGGGTGGATCGACGGGCAGGCCAAGAGCGTCGACGACCAGGTCTACCGGCAGCGCTTCACCCCGCGCCGGGCCCGCAGCATCTGGTCCAAGCGCAACGTCGGGTACGTGGCCGCGCTCATCGAGGCCGGCCGGATGCAGCCCAACGGCCATGCCGAGATCGAGCGCGCCAAGGCCGACGGCCGTTGGGACGCGGCGTACTCGGGCCCCGCGACGATCGAGGTGCCCGAGGACCTGGTCGCCGCGCTCGCCGCCGAGCCCGCAGCCCAGGCGCTGTTCGCCGAGCTCGACGCCACGAACCGGTACGCGGTCCTGCACCGGGTGGTCACCGCGGTCAAGCCGGAGACCCGGGCCCGGCGGATCCAGGCCAACGTGGCGATGCTCGCGCGGGGGGAGACGGTGTACCCGCGCAAGCAGGCTCGGTAGGACCGGCGACCGGTACGTCCGTATCACCTCCGCTCGACGACCCCGCCGCCTACGCTCCGTCCACTGGCATCGGCCCGACCGACGGAGGTAGGCCCCGTGCACGAGCCCCGCTCTCTCACCCGCCGAGCGTTCGGCGTGCTGACCGCCGCGCTCACCGCCGCACTGGTCGCCGCGGTCCCGGCAGTGCCGGCGTCCGCCGCCCCCGGCTCGGACCCCGACCTGGTCGTCATGACCCGGAACCTGTACCTGGGCTCGAGCCTGGCGCCCGCGCTGACCGCGACCACCCCCGAGGGCTTCGTCGCCGCCGTCGCGCGGATCTACGCGACCGTGCAGTACACCGACTTCCCCGCCCGCGCCGAGGCGCTCGCCGACGAGATCGAGGCCACCTCGCCCGACCTCGTCGGGCTGCAGGAGGTGACGCGCTGGACGACGTCGGGCGTCAACCCGCCCCCCGGCTACGACTTCCTCCCGGTCCTGCAGGAGGCGCTCGAGGCGCGCGGGCTCGACTACTCGGTCGCCGCCACGGTGGACAACGCCTCGATCGGTCCCGCCCCGCTGGCGCTGGCTACGCAGGGCTGCGTACAGCCGGGCCCGACCATCACGTGCGCGGTCCGGCTCCAGGACCGCGACGTCATCCTCGTCAACGACGACACCCCCGGACTGACCTGGAGCAACCCGCAGAGCGGCCGGTACCGGGCGCAGGCGCTGCTGCCGTCGCCGGTCGGGCCGCTGTCGTTCGACCGCGGCTGGGTGAGCATCGACGCGCGGCTGGACAGGAAGCCGTTCCGCTTCGTGAACACCCACCTGGAGACCGAGGCGTTCCCGGCCGTGCAGCAGGCCCAGGCCGCGGAGTTCCTCGCCGGCCCCGGCAGGCGCGGGACGGTCATCGCCACCGGCGACTTCAACTCCGCCGCGGACGGGTCCTCGACGACGTCGTACGCGCAGCTGACCGCCCGGGGCAGGTTCCGCGACGCCTGGGACGAGCGTCTCCTCGGCGCTGGCCTCACCTGCTGCCAGACCTCGAGCACCCCGCCGCTGGCGCCGGGAGCCCTGAACAACCCGGTGTCCACGTTGCGCACCCGGATCGACCTGGTCCTCAGCCGCGGTGCGGCGCGAGCGGTGCCCGGTGAGGCCGTCGTGGTCGGTGACGTGCCGTTCCAGGGGGTGCCGCCGTTCTGGGCGTCGGACCATGCGGGGGTCGTCGCGGGGTTCGACCTGTAGCCGCGCAGCGCGCTGACCCAGCCGGACGGCCGCGCGCGCTGCCGTCCGGCTGACGGCTCAGGACTTGCGCACGTTCCGCCCACCGAGCGTCACCGTCCGTGCCAAGCTGCCGGCTGTGGCCGACGACGCTCTCCCGACCGGCATCTACGAGAGCCTCCTCACCCGCGACCTGCTCGCCCGCCTCGCGGACCTGCGGGCCATCACCGAGGACGTGCCCGACGGTCAGCAGGCCACGGCTCTCGGCGACCACGTCGGCCGCCGCGTCGCCCGTGCGCTCGCCGGCCTCGCACCTGCCGACCGGGTCGCGATGGTCAACACGCTCCTCGCGCAGATCGACAGCGACGCGGTCGAGCCCGGCCCTCAGCAGCTGCTGTCCGTGGCCCGGCAGGAGCAGCCCGGCGTCTGGACCCTCCTCGGCACCCGTCCGGCCGTCCCGCTGTCCCGGCCCGCGCTGCTCACCAACTCCACGACCGACCCCAAGCTCGGTGCCGAGCTGCGGGCCGAGCTGGCCACGGCCGACCGCGTCGACCTGCTCTGCGCGTTCGTCAAGTGGTACGGCCTCCGTGTCCTCGAGGACCAGCTGGCGGACCTGCGGCAGCGAGGCGTCCCGCTCCGCGTCCTCACCACGACGTACATGGGCGCCACCGATCGCACGGCACTCGACCGGCTGGTGCGCGACTTCGGCGCCGAGGTCAAGGTCAACTACGAGACGCAGTCGACCCGGCTGCACGCCAAGGCCTGGCTGTTCCGCCGCCGCAGCGGCTACGACACCGCCTACGTCGGCTCGTCCAACCTCAGCCGTGCGGCCCTGCTCGACGGGCTGGAGTGGAACGTCAAGCTCGCCGGCTCCCACACGCCGGAGCTGACGGCCAAGTTCGAGGCGACGTTCGACACCTACTGGGCCGACCCCGCCTTCGTCACCTACGACCCGGACACAGACCGCGAGAGGCTCGACCAGGCGCTCGCCGTCGCCGGCGGGCATCAGGAGCGCAGCACCGTCACCCGGACGATCAGCGGTCTCGAGGTCCGTCCCTACCCGCACCAAGAGGCGATCCTCGACAAGCTCCGGGTGGAGCGCGAGACGCACGGGCACCACCGCAACCTCGTGGTGGCCGCGACCGGCACCGGGAAGACCGTCATCGCGGCCCTGGACTACGCCCGCATGCCGGGCCGGCCCTCCCTGCTCTTCGTGGCGCACCGCAAGGAGATCCTCGAGCAGTCGCTCCGGACCTACCGCGAGGTCCTGGCCGACGGGGCGTTCGGCGAGCTGTACGTCGGGGGCGAGGTGCCGGACCGGTGGCGGCACGTCTTCGCCAGCGTGCAGAGCCTGTCCGCGGACGGGCTGCAGCGCCTGGCCCCCGACCAGTTCGAGGTCGTGGTCGTCGACGAGTTCCACCACGCCGGGGCAGCGACCTACCGCCGGCTGCTGGAGCACCTGCAGCCCGACGAGCTGCTCGGCCTGACCGCCACCCCCGAACGTGGCGACGACTTCGACATCCTGTCCTTCTTCGGCGGCAGGATCGCGTCCGAGCTGCGCCTGTGGGACGCCCTGGAGAACGACCTGCTGTGCCCGTTCCACTACTTCGGCATCAGCGACCTGACCGACCTGTCCCGCCTCGACTGGCGTGCGGGGGAGTACAGCACCGGCGACCTGGAAAACTTCTACACCGCTGACGACGCCCGGGTCCGGATCGTCCTCAAGGAGCTCCGCGACAAGGTCCTGGACCCGACCCGCATGCGCGCGCTGGGGTTCTGCGTGTCCGTCAAGCACGCGCAGTTCATGGCCGACCGGTTCAACGCGGCGGGCATCCCCGCGCGCTCCGTCTCCGGCGCCACCTCCCGTGAGGACCGTGCCGACTCCCTCCAGGCGCTGAAGGACGGCACGGTCAACGTGCTCTTCGCGGTCGACCTCTTCAACGAGGGCCTCGACGTCCCCGACGTCGACACCCTTCTCCTGCTCCGCCCGACGCAGAGCGCGACGGTCTTCCTCCAGCAGCTGGGTCGCGGGCTGCGCCGGACCGCCGACAAGCCGGTGCTCACGGTGCTGGACTTCATCGGGCAGCAGAGCCGTCAGTTCCGGTTCGACCTCAAGTACCGCGCCCTCACCGGTGCCAGCCGTTCGGGGCTCGAGCGCCAGCTCGAGACAGGCTTCGGGCTCCTGCCGTCGGGGTGCGAGCTCGTGCTCGACGCGGTGGCCCGGGACGTCGTGCTCGACAACGTCCGCCGCCAGCTCAGGCTCAACCGCAAGGAGCTGCTGCACGAGGTCCGCAGCCACGGCGACCTGCCCCTGGCCGGCTGGCTGCGGGAGGCCGGGCGCGAGCTGGCGGACGTGTTCCGGGCCGGGTCCTGGACACAGCTGCGTCGGCAGGCTGGCCTCCCCACGCCCGAGGCCGGACCGGTCGAGCAGCAGCTGCTCGGGCGGACGAGCGCCTTCGCCCACGTCGACGACCCGGAGCGGGCAGCGCTGTACGTCCGCCTGCTCGGCGACGGGTGGCGCTACGACCAGCTGTCCGAGCGGGAGCAGCGCCTCGCGCGGATGATGTTCTTCTCGCTGTGGCCCAACGGGGGCGGCCACGTCACCTACCAGGAGGGTTTCGACGTCCTCGCTGCCCACCCCGCCGTACGGGACGAGCTCCGTCAGCTCGTCGAGCTAGGACTGGCAGGCGCGGAGCACGTCACCGCGCCCTTGGAGGCCGGGCTGCAGCAGGTCACGCTTCAGACCCATGCCCACTACAGCCGAGACGAGATTCTCGCTGCCCTCGGCTGGGCGGGGATCGACGGCGTCTCGCCGCGCAAGACCCAGGGGCACGCGTCCGGCGTGGTCTGGGCCCCCGAGGCTCGGACAGACGCGTTCCTGGTGACGCTGACCAAGGACGAGAGGCACTTCTCGCCGCAGACCATGTACAGCGACTACGCCATCAGCCGGGACACGTTCCACTGGGAGTCCCAGAACGCCACCGCGGATTCATCCGCCACGGGGCAGCGGTACGTCCACCACGCGGAGCGGGGGAGCCACGTGCTGCTGTTCGTCCGGCCCACGAGGAGCACCGGCTGGGGCGGTGCGGCCACCTACCAGTGCCTGGGGCCGGCGACATACGTGTCGCACGAGGGGGAGCGGCCGATGGCGATCACCTGGCGGCTGCGGCACGGGATGCCGGTGGACACGTTCCGGGCGGCGTCCGTGGTGGCGTGAGGGGGTGGCCTTATGCATGCGCAACCGGAGGACTAACAGGCTCTCCGCCGTCGCCGAAGCCCGCCTGCTAGGCGCGACAGAGGTGCGCCCCTCAGAAGTCGTGGCCTAGATCCTCCGCTACGTCGCCCTTCCTGAGCGCCGCTGGTAGTTCCAAGCCGTACTTCTCAGCCAGGAATCGAGTCCGGCAGTACCGCTGCGCGTGCGAGGACACACGCCCGAGCGTGGTCGCGTTCACACCAGCTCCCACCACGATGGCGAAGACCGAAAGTGCCTTCGACATGTGCTGCACGGGCACCTTTCCGCCCGTGTACCACTTGGCCATGAACTGCTCCAGCTTCGCGACTAGCACGTGGTCGTCGCGCAATTTCGGAGACCAGCGCACACGCTTGGCAGCCGCCTGATGGGCGCGCCCAGCGTCTCGCAGCGGCACGATCTTCGTCGCCTGCCGCGCAAGAGCACCGGTTGCCAGCTCCGTGATGAAATCACTTTCCGCGGGTGATGCGCCATCAATCCCGTATGAGTAAGCGATGCGGGTGGCGATGGAGACACTCAAGATCTGCAGTATCACCACGTCAGCGGTGACAGACAGCGGTAGCCCCGCAACCGGGATCAGCGCGACGGCGCCCATCCCGGCTCCTTCCAGGGCCCCGGCCGTCCGCCACTTGAGCGTGTCCCGAGCGACCAGTCGGTCGCAGTCACGTAGGTCCCGTCCACTGAGTTCCGAAAAGTCTCCGATGTCCACTCCGCGGGCGCGTGCCAGCTTGACGACGGAAGCAGGGTCGATGAGGTCCGTGGCCCACGCGTCAACCAGTTCGATCAGTCCCACGGCGCCCTTGAGGGCTGGCTGCAGCGCATGATCGGCGATCGTGTCGCCGACGCTCGTCGCCGCGGCTTTGACCGGCCCCGGGACCACTCGACCCGCGGCAGCAGCGGCCCCGCCGGCTGCTCGCGACACCGCCCGACCGCTACTGGCCACCGCCTTCGGCATGCCACGCCGGCTGGACTTCCGCTCCCAATACTTATTGAGATCCTGCCACTGCTCCCGCTCGTACGGGGACATGGCCCCCGGCCCCCGGTTTGGCTGTCCGTCCAGATTCACGCCGCCTCCTGCTGTTCTTCCACCACAGCAACACGCCATGGCCACGTGTTGAGTTAGGTTGCCGTGCCTTGGTCGCCGCTGCCGGGCTGGCTCACAGCGCCGAGGTGGTGATCGGGCGGCGGCGCGTTCGCCACGTCCTCCCCCAGCAGTCGCTCCATCTCTCGGCAGTGGGCGTCGATCGCCTCGTCGTCCCACGTCTCAGCGTGCTGGGCCATGAGCTGCAGCTTCGGGCTCTGAGCGATCAACCTGATGAAGTCGCTCTTGCGGCGCGGCGTGTTGTTGCTGAACTTGGAGTTGGCGCCGACGCTGATGAGAGCGAGGTTGCCCAGCGAGTTGAGCCCCTGCGGGAGTTCTACGTCGTCCGCCTGGTCCCGGTCGGGTTGCTGCGGGAAGAAGTGCTCGACGGAGTTGCGGAACGTGAACCGGTAGCCCGTCCTGCTGTCCCGCTGTAGTAGCAGGTAGTCGAGGTAGGTGAAGACGATTCGCTCGATTGCGAAGCCTGAGGGCGTCTTACCGGCGAAGTAGGCGGCGCGGACCCGCGCCCTGGCGAAGTCCTCGAGCCGTGAGACTACGGCCGCGCCGGACGTACTGCCGTCTCTGTCGAGCTCGGGCATGCGCAGCACCGCGGTGATCCAGTGCATCGTCCGCGGCGAGGTGTACGTGATGCGGAGCATGGACTGCAGCAATAGCGCTCGGCGATGCAGGGCGTGATCCTCTTCGGAGGCCTCGGTACCTGCGAAGGCGTTCTGGTAGGTCACCGAGGACGGCTTCGTGCCCTGGGTCAGCCGGCGCAGCGACCAGTCTCCATCGTCGCCGTTCCTGCCCGTGTACTCCCGCTTGAGCACGAAGTTGTCGAAGACGAACCGGCACCTGAGCAGGGTCTCGGCGAAGCGCTTTACGGCGTCGCGGCTCCCTGTGTGATCCGTCTGGCTCCCGAACCGCTTGTCGAACAACACAATCAGCTTGTTGTCGTCGAGTCCACCGTCGTCCGTGTCGTCATCGGCCGAAGGGCCGGTGTCGAGGACCTTAAGTACATGGAGCAGGAAGCTGGCAAAGATGATGGGGGAACGGAAGCGGTCAGAGCCCTCCCCGTCGGCTGCTGCCGAGGGCTCAGGCGCTCGTGCGTAGGCGACCAAGGCCTCCTCGAGGCCGCCGTCCTCGTGGCTGCCGACCACGACGACGCCTTCGCCACGAAAGCGTTGCAGGAACG
Organism: Aquipuribacter hungaricus; assembly: GCF_037860755.1. Lineage (NCBI taxonomy): Bacteria > Bacillati > Actinomycetota > Actinomycetes > Micrococcales > Intrasporangiaceae > Aquipuribacter > Aquipuribacter hungaricus. The sequence continues at coordinate 16,566 of NZ_JBBEOI010000004.1, forward strand.
TGTTGAGCGTGGCGAAGTCATGTCCCTGCAGCGTGTCGTAGCTCGGCCCAAAGATCTGCCTCCGCAGGCTGACGGGGTCGACCGCCCTGGCCACGCGGGTGAGGCTCATCTGGACGTAGGTGTCCATGTCGGCGCAGGCGTCCCAGATCCAAGCGAAGCAGTTCTGGTCGTCGGGCTCGTCGCCGAGCAGGCGCATCAGCCGTGCCTTGACGATGTCGACCTGCTCCAGCTGCTGGCCCCTGGTGTTCATGATCTCGAAGTAGCGGTTGAGGTCGGTGGACGCGTCGAGGGTCGCCCGCACCAGGCGGACCCGTTGCAACAGGAAGGTGGCGAACGCCTGACGTGCCGTCCCGTTGTCGTCTTTGCCGAGATGGGTGGCCAGGGACTGCTGGATGATCCGGAATGCCGTGTGCACCGACGCGGCCGGGCCGCCACCCCCGTCTGGCGAGCCGGGGTTTGCCAGGGCGGCTGCAGCCCCGGGCCGGGATGCGTACAGGAGGTAGGGCCCCGGCCGGTGGGGGTCAGCCTGGGTGTCGAGGGCTTCGAGTAGCAGTGACAGCGTGGTGAGCCGCTGCTGGCCGTCGATGACGTCGAAGTGCCGGAGTTCTGTCTGTGTCGTCCCGTCGGGCCGCTCGGCCACCACGAGGTTGCCGAGGAAGTACGTGGCCGCGTCGTCGACCTCCGCGCCCGCGTCCCTGGCGGCGCTCCAGATGTCGTCGATGAGCTGCCCGATCTCCTCCTCGCTCCAGGAGTAGTTCCGCTGGTAGATCGGGACCTGGTACGAGGCATCCTGGAAGACCTCGCCGATGGAAAGCAGTTCGGCCTGTACCGGGCGCTCAGTCATGGTGGCCTCCCTCAATGATGCGTAGTGAGGCGGTCAGCGTCGGGTCGGTATCAGGATCGCTGGCCGGTGTGGCTGGCGTAAGCACGAGGCGACGGAGTTCGCGGGGCCTCGACGCCGCCTTGGTGATGGCGAAAGCGGACCCCGCCTCGCGAGCCCGGTTGTCGACCGAAGCGAATTGCACGCGTGCCTTCGTCACGCGCAAGAAGTACGCCCAGTGGAACAGGCGGTCGCGATGCTCGTCGATGTCCTTGTCGCCGAACTTGTTGGTGCACTGCAGCACCGCAGCGAGGAACAGCTCGGAGACGTAGCGGAAGCGGCTCTTGCCCGATCGCTCGCGGAAGTCCGCGTCGGTGGAGGCGAAGTCGTCGTGCTCCGGCGGATAGTGCTCCTTGCGGAGCCGCCGAAGCTCTTCGTCCATGAAGGCGACCATGTCGAAGAAGGCGCGCCCCGCGGTGACCGGCGCGTCGAGCTGAAAGCGGGCGCGCTGAGCGTCCCGAATGGCTGCGGCGGCTTCGTCACCGGCGCCGGATTGCGTGCGGTTCCACGCCGCCAGCATCGGCACGGCGGCCTGTGCCGCGAGGTGGTACCGATCGGCGGGCGATGCCACACCGTGAGGTGAGATGCCCTTGAAGAGGTCGATGTCGCGAACGGTGAAGCGCCGGGCGGGCAGCCCGTTGGACCACTGCCGGATCCGGTAGAGGTAGGCGGAGAACAGCCGGTCGAGCTGGTCGTCGGGGATCCTCTCCCAACCTTCGACGACGGCGGACTGCATGGCCTCGCTCTCGTCCTGCATCGCCCGCAGGTGGTGCGCCTTGAGCAGGTCGTGCGGCAGAAGCGGCTTGCCGCGGTAATTCTGGGAGTCGAATACGCGGAAGGCCTCGTCCGCATCGTCTGTCTGCACCTGGACGAGCCAACAGCTCGACCGGATGTACTCCTTCAGGGCCTGTCGCTTGTCGATCTTCCTGATCCGAGCGGCGAGCTGCGTGCGAACGAGGACGACCGGTGAGGTGGGCGCTTCGCTAGGCAGCACCTTCCCGTCGTGTCGGCCGTCAAGGAGCTGAACGATCATCAGGAGGGTGAGGAGGCGCTGCTGTCCGTCGATCACGTCGAGGCGGTCGTCGCCGTGGCGGTGCAGGATTAGCGCGCCGAGCACGTACGAAGGTGCGCCGGTGGTGGTAAAGGCGTCATGGATGTCGTCCAGGAGCTGCAGCGCGGTCGCGGGGGTCCAGCTGTAGGGCCGCTGGTAGCGGGGGATGGAGAGCCTACGCTGGTCGAGCACGCTGCCGACCGTGACGACGTCCACCCGCCGGAGCTCGGGGGCGGTCGAACCACGGGTGTCCGTTGTCACCGTGAGTTCGTCGATGCTCATGCGCTCCTCGCCGGTTCGATGTTGTGCCTGGGCAGCAGGTGGGTCGCCATCCCTTCGACTTGCGCCTCGACGGCCTTGAGGTCGGGGGTGATGTCGACGGCGTGCACGTGCAGGGTGACGCCGGCGCCGGGGATGGCGTACCGGGCGGGGACCTCGCCGGCGGTGCCGGCGTGTATAAGGTGCGCGTCGGGCAGGCGAAAGCGTCTCGCTGGTGGGGCGAAGGGCACGGGGCGTTCCGGACGCAGCATCATGCCTGCCGTTGCTGAGCCTCCCAGTCGGCATAAGTAAGCCCTTCCTTGGTGACTCAACGGATGCGCCCGTTGTCGCTACCCGCATTCATGATGCTGGCGGCCTGGCTGGGGCTGGTGAATCGTTGGTCGTTCACTAGGCGAAGCACCGAGCGCTCGCTAGGGACGGTCTGAAGCTGTCCGTTGCGGATCAGGTGATCCCGGCGGCTCTTGTATCCGGGAAGCATCACGCCCACCACGTTGCTGGCGTACGAGCCACCAAGCACGACGAAGCCTTCCTCGGTCAGCCGTGCCTCGGCATGACGCTCGGGACTGCGTGAAACGCGAAGCCTGAAGACGGGGGAATCGATGTCTCCAATCGGATCGGCGTGCGTCGCAATGACGTGATTCTCGGATTCTACGGTCGGTCTGAGTGCCTCCGGCCCGGTGTCCGGTGGACTGGTCGGCGTCGCATTAGGTGCCACATCCCCGGTTGCATGCTCGTCAACGTGGTCGAGTCTGACAGTCGGCTCATCCTTCTCCCCGGTCGCTTCGAGGACACTCGTGGCGGTTGCCTCGGCAGGGGAATACCACCCCGCCGGTCGCACCCCCCGCTCGTCCAGCAGGGCCCACAGCCCGGCCAGCGCCGCCGCCTTGTCGACGTAGAAGTCAGACTCCCGAACCCGGAAGAACGTCCACCCGCACCGCTCGAGCTCACGCTGCCGCCCGAGGTCGCGCTGGTACTGAGCCGGTCCGTGCCAGTGGTCCCCGTCGCACTCCACCGCCACCCGGCTCTGCCCGCCGACCACGACAAGGTCGATCGAGTAGCCCATCGCCTCGTGCTGCGGCACGACCGTGTAACCGCGCTCCACGATCCGGTTGAACACCCGCTGCTCAAAGAGTGAGTCGAAGGGCGGGACGCGCTCGTCCTCGGGCACGACATGCTCCACCGCTCCCTCGACGGCCGTGTCGCCGCGTCGGGCGACCGACGTGCAGTACTCGAGCAGCCGGTAGCGCAGGTCCTCGGGGTTGGTCAGCTCCGCCAGGGTGACGGAGTGGAACAACCACAGCTGGTCCTTCGCCCGGCTGGCTGCGACGTTGTACCGCTGGACGTACATCTCCTGCGTCTGCGGCATCAACCGTTGCCCCGGCTCGGCCGCTGCAACCATCGACAGGAACACGACGTCGCGCTCAGAGCCCTGGAAGTCGACGGAGTCTCCGCACCGCAGCTCGCGCACCTCCCACTCGTCCGGAATCCGGTCCAGGAGCGCTTTCTCGATCGTGCGCGCCTGCGCCTTTCCCAGCAGCGAGATCACGCCCATGGTCAGCCCGTCGTACCGGGGGTCGGCGCAGCACTTCACGACCTGCTCGACGATGGCGTCCACCTCCGGCTGGTTGATCTTCTGGGTGACGCCGCGGGTGAAGCCGCCCGGCACGTGCACCGGCACGATCGGGTCCAGCCGGTCAGCGCCGTACTGCCGCACCGGCAACAGGCGGATGCCGTCGGGCTCGTAGGCAATGGCGTTGGAGAAGCCGATGATCTCTGGCACGCAGCGGCGGTGCTCAGTCAACGTGATCATGCCGCCGAATCGCATCCGAGCAGAGTCGAACAGGCTGACCTTCGGGTCCTCCCAGGTCGCGCGGTACCGGTCGTCCGGGATGTACCGCATCGCCAGGTCGCGCAGCTGCTGCTGCTCCACCCCCACCGCGGACGGCGACACCTGCCGGTCGTCGCCGATGACGACGATCCGCCTGGCCAGGTATTGCAGGAACGTCGCCTCGGCACCTGCCTGCGACGCCTCGTCGATGATCACGACGTCGAACATGTCTGGCTCGACGCGAAGCTGCTCTGCGATCCGGTACAGCGGCATGATCCAGACGGGTACCGCCGGGCGACACCTCGCCATGGCATCGCGGATGTCGGCCTGGCGCTGCCCGGCGTACTTGCCAGTGCCCTTGCCCAGTCGTCGGACCAGCTGGGCGTACTGGAGCAGGTCCGCCTTGCGCTGACCGCTGAGCCGCTCGTCGGACACTGCGTGCGCCCACGCCCGGGTGGACGCAATCGTCTGGACGTGTGTGCGGATCTCCGTCTCGAGCCCGGCCAGCCGCTCCTGCAGGGCGTTGACGTCCGCGGACTGGATGCTGAGGATCCAGGTGCCGGTGGCAGCCCATCGCCAGGCCTCGGGCAGCGACCGGAGCCGTCCCGCCCACAGCGCTGCGTCACGGTCCTGGGAGACGGCTGCCGCAAGGCCAGGCAGGTGCCGGCCGATCCGTTCGGTCAGGCTGGTGTGACGGGCGAGGTCGGAACGGACACGGAGCACGTGAGTCACCCGGCGGTGCGCGGTGTCGTAGGCCTGCGGGTCACGGTTGTCGACCGCGGTGGCGAGGTGCCCGACGGCCGGTGCTGCGTCAGCCCACTGCACCACGTCGGTGAGGTCACGGTTGAGCCGTTCAAGCGGTGCGGTCGCGTTGGACAGCGCATCGGCTGCCGAAGCCGCGTCGACGGTGGCCGCGTACGCGGTGACGGCGTCGAGGGCGTCCCAACGGGGGGTGGGCAGCCCAAGCTGGGCGAGCCGAGTCTGTTGTCCAGCGAGCTCGTCTGCCAGGGCCAGGACCCGATCGAGGATGGACAGCTCTGTCACGTGCCAGCGCAACCGCTCCCCTGGGGTGTCCTCCTGCGGTATCCGCAGCCCGACCGGCCACTGTCGGTCGAGGTCGTCGAGAAGGCGGGTGACGTTGCACCACGTGACGAACGCGTCGAGCGTCTCGTGCGACGTCGGGGGCAGCCCGTTCACGCGGACCGAGTCGAACAACGGTTGGCTCTCCTTGACGACCTTGGTCGTCAGCCACCCGATCTTGGGTTCACCGGCGGTATCGGTCTTGAGGGCACCGCCGGGGGCGAGGTGGTCTCGGACGGCTGCGGCCATCCGCGCCAGCGGGTCCAGGCGGTCCTCGTCCACCGTGACCGCGAAGGGTCGGGGCAGCAACCGGAGGAGCTGCTCCACCTGGGGGACGCGGGAGGCCACCTCGTCGCGGCGGGCGCGCCAGCCGTGGTCGCGTCCCTTCTGGACATCGCCCAGGGCGTCGCCGATCCACTGCTCCCGGCGCTCGGACAGCTCACGTGCCTCGGCGGCCAACCGGTGCAGCGTGGTCTGCACCTCCGTGCGGGCCCCGGGGGACAGGGTGCGCATGACGTCGAAGGCGCCGTGGCTGCGGACGGCCTCGTGCGTCGCGTTTCGTGATACGGCCTCCCGCTCCGCGTGGACCAGCGCGGCGAAGTCAGCAGGGGAGGGGAGCCGGTCGAGGTCGACCAGGCGTGCCCCGGCCTCCCCCCTGTCCTCTGGGGTGTGCTCCTGAAGGTGAAGGTGCAGCCACTCGGCGGCGTCGGTCACCCTCAGCAGGCAGTCACCGCGGACCAGACCACCTAGCACGTCCTCGACCCACTCGTGCTGGGGGCGCTCCTCCTGGTGGCGGGCGGCGATGACAGCCAGCGAGCCTCGGTACCCCAGGTGCTCGTGCTGGCGCACGTCCCCCTCACGAGCAGCGAGCAGCTCAGAGAAGGTGTTCGACCGTCGACGACGCAGGTCCTCGATTGAGGCGAGGGCGCGGTCCACGACCCGTCGCGACGTTGCGCCGTCATGGTCGGCCGCCCGTGAGGCAATCGACTCGACCGCGGTCTTGAGGCTGGCCATGTCCTCCCGACCTGCGCCCACGACGGAGACCGCCAGAGACCGCACCTGCTCCGGCAGCTTCTCGCGAACCTCTTTCAGGGCCCGGTCCGTCTGCGCCGTGACGAGCACACGCTGTCCGCGAGCGAGCAGGTGCGAGATGAGCACCGCCGCGGTGTGGGTCTTGCCGGTGCCGGGTGGTCCCTGGACCAGGGTCTGAGCCTTTCGGTCCACGGTCTCGACTACCTCACGCTGCCGGTCGTTGACCGGCATCGGCAGGAACACCTCGTCGTCGACGGGGATGACAGCGCCGTCGGCGCTGATCGCCTGCACCGGCGGGACGTGATCAGGGTCGATCAGGGGGAGTAGTCCGTCAGGTACCACGCCCGTGCTCTCGAGCTGCTTCACGATGGCCTTGTAGATGTCGGCGATGCCGTTGCGGGACCGGTTGCGCAGGATCAGTGCGGGGGCGAACGAGGCCCTGGCCTCGACCCCGGTCGCCGGCGCCTCCAATGCCGTGTCATACGACCCGGCTGCCGAGACCGAGTGGGCGAGGGCGCTCAGCGGGCCATGGAGCGCTGCGGAGTCCAGGGGGTGGCCGGCATACTCCTCGAGCGCCCTCTGCGCCCGGGTAGCGTCCGGCCAGCTGGGCACGACCTCGGGGTCGAGCATCTCCAGCTCGACGTTGAGGGTCTGCAGAGCCGCGTTCACGCGGACCGACAGGCCACCGGTGGCCGCATCGAAGTCGATGGCGCACGGGCTCGTGACCAGGTGCCGCCGCACGGTCTCGTGACCGAGCGGACGCCATCCCAGCAGGCCGACCCCCAGCACCAGCTCGAACTCCTCTGGTTGGGCGGTCGACCGGGTGTAGGCGTGGTGCAGGTCGGCGTACAGGTCACGGACAGGTTGGGCCGCGAGCTCCTGCTCGGCCCAGGCTTGCCAGCGAGGAAGCCACCCCTCGAAGAGGTTGGTGATGCCGGGAACGTCGGTGACGTCGACCGATGAGCCGGGTCCGTCCAGGTCTTCGCTCGGCACCAGCCGCGAGGGACGGAGCTCCGGCGCGCGCGCCGGGTCGTCCCAGTCGAGCGAGGTGAGCCACGGCGTCAGGCGCTCGTCAGGCACGGGTGCCACGACGACCGGAACACGTCGGACGAAGAGGACGGGCGCACCGTCGGCCGGGGGGTCCTCAGCCAGAAGGGGGTGCTCGACGGCGTCGTGCTCCGGCAGGTCGACGAACCAGAGGAGCCGCTGCTCCTCGCGCCGGTACACGCTGATATCGCGGACCGGGGTGCTGCGCAGCTCCTGGGCGGCACGCAGGTAGCGGAAGAGTCCGAGCGCCGACTGCAGGCGCGGGTCCGTCATGTCACTACTGGGCCGTTCGATGGCGCTGGTCACGTGTAGTCCTCCCCGTCGCGCGCAGGGCGCGGTGTCAGCCTGACAGTCTGGAGCAGCCAGGCGCGGCGTGACCGGTTTTCCGCACCTACCCGAACAGATGGATGGTGTCAGCAGTCGGTCGCCTGCTGTCCAGGTGCCAGGTAGCGTCGCGGCCACCACCGGGACCATCGAGGGAGACAGACCATCGGCGCCGACCGCCTCGGGCAACTGCTCGCCCTCCGAGGGGACCTGACGCGACTGGAGTGCCACGCCGTCGTCGTCCCCATGTCCGGGGACCTGGCCGTCACGACGCCCTGGCTCCCGCTGGTGGGTGCGCACGCCCCCCGGGCGGACGGGCAGGGATGGCACCACCTCACGATGGAGCGCCCTCAAGGCTGGGGCACGGAGGACCGTGTGCTCCGGGCGGACAAGGTAGGCCGGCGTCAGATCTGGCTCGCCCGCACGGACGCCTGGGACAAGGACGGTGCCTGGGTGGCCGCGAGCCTCGTCCAGGCCATCGAGCGGGCGGCTGCCGAGCTGGTCGGCGTGACCGACCGCGCGCTCCCACTGGTCGGGGTGCCGCTCGCCGGCTCAGGGGCAGGTGGGCTGGCGGAGCGTCGCGGGGAGGTGGTGGCGGCCGCCGTCCCGGCCCTCCAAGACGCCGCAGAACGGCTGGGAGTCGACGTGGCACTCGTCCTGTACGACGACCAGGACTTCGCCGCCGTCCAGGCGGCCCGGGTGGGCGCGCACGTGCCAGGCTCGGACGCCCTGACGCCTGTTGAGCTCGACCGGGCGGACGAGATGGGTCACAAGGCCGCCCGGGGGGAGCTGGTCCTCTTCCTCGGTGCCGGGGTCAGCATGGCCGCAGGCTTGCCGAGCTGGAGGGGCCTGCTGCACGAGCTGGCGGAGCGGGCGGAGCAGGACCCCAAAGAGCTGAGCTCGCTGGCACCACCAGACGCCGCGCAGATCCTGAGCGACATCTTGGGAGACGACTTCCACCAGTTCATGGCGCAGCGGTTCCGGCTCTCGACCTGCGCGCCGGCGCACATGCTGCTGGCGGGCCTGCGTACCGACGCCGTGGTCACGACCAACTACGACAACGGCTACGAGCTCGCATCCGAGAGCCTGCACCCGAAGGAGCACCCGCTCCGGGTCCTACCCCGCCAGCACGCTCAAGCGGGGTCACCGTGGCTGCTGAAGATGCACGGCGACGTCGAAGCTCCCAAAGACATCGTCCTCACGAAGTCGCACTATCTGGACTACGCCGACGCACGCTCTCCCGTGACCGGCATGGTGCAGGCGCTCCTCATGACCCGGCACATGCTCTTCGTCGGGTTCTCCCTCGTCGACGACAACTTCGCTCGTCTCGCTCACCAGGTCCGCCGCCTGATGCACGACGCGCACCCGCAAGGCCGAAAAGCGGGGACAGTGCTCGCGCTGCAGGCCGATAGGGCCAGGGAGCGGTTGTGGCGAGACGACCTCGATCGCGTGTGCCTGGCCGACGAGGACCCTGGTGTAGAGCCTGATCGCAGGGTCCTGGTGGCCGCGAGACGGCTAGAACTCTTCCTCGACCGGCTGTCCTGGTGTGCAGAGTCCGCCCGACACGGTCGCGAGGTGCTCCTCCTGGACGGTCGGTACGACGCCATGCCACGCACTCCCGCGGAGACATCCCTTCGAGACAAGCTCAACGATCTTCGCGGCGAGGTGAGTGCCGACGAGCAGCAGACCGCCGCCTGGCACGTCGTGGAAGAGGCTCTCGCCACGTTGGGTGGACGGAACCGGGCCCCCGGCCCGGAACGGCGCTGAGAGGGCTGACGCTGCACTCGCGGGGGCCCCTTGACGACTCCATGGTCGTGCATGCTCTAGCGCTGTCCCGGCCAGCTCACTGCAATCAGGCCCCATGGCACGAAGCCGTCAGGGGTTCTCGGGTAGGCGCCCTCCGGGGCGGGCGAACACGAGCCCCGTCGAGCTCGGCGCCGTCCCGGTGACCTGCTCGACGGCACGGGCGTAGGCGTCGAGCTGGGGGCCGTACCGGGCCTGCTTAGCCGCGACCTCCTCCGCCGTCACGGCGCGGTCGGTCTTGTAGTCCAGGACAGTGAGACCACGGTCCTTCGAGTCGACGAGCAAGTCGATGTACCCCTCGAGGAAACGGTCTGCGTCGCGCACCACGAGGTAGACCTCGCGCAGGGCGCGGGCGTCGTCGGTCAGCGCCTCGGTGAGCGAGGGTGACTCCAGCGCCGACCACACCCGCCCGGCCACGTCGGACTCCAGGTCCGGGATGTCGGCCTCGGCGCACGCGAGCCGGCTCAGGCCCGCCACCTGGGCCGTGGTCGCGGCGGTGAGGCTCGGCAGGAGCTCCAGCACCCGGTGGGTGGCGGTGCCGATCGCGGCCCCGCGACTGGACCCGCGGCGCACCACCGGCGCGATGTCCTCCGGCGCCTCCTTGTCCGGCTCGGGGTCCGCGGCGGCGACGGTGAGGGAGGTAGGGCTCGTGGCCACCCGGGTCGCCAGGTCCTCGAGCAGGTCGGCGCGCCCTTCTAGGAACACGACCCGGTCCGGCAGGGGATCGTGGGCGACGGCCAGGTGCGCGGGCTCGGCGGGGGAGGGTACGGCGGGCGCCCCGTTCGGGGGCTGGAGCTCCCGGCGGGCGATGCCCTCGTCGGCCAGCAGTCCCCAGAGCTGCTGGGCCGACGACCGCTGAGCCTCTGCCCCCTTCGGGGGCGAGTGGTAGCAGCCCAGTACGAGGTGGTCCTCGGCGCGGGTCGCGGCCACGTACAGCAGCCGGATGTCCTCCTGGCGGCGAGCCAGCTTCTCCTGGGTGACCGCCTGCGCGTACCCGCTGGTCTCCAGCAGACCGGTCTTGAGGCGGATCTGCGGTCCGTCGTCGGTCCACAGGACGGTGTCCTGCCGGGTGACGATGCTCCCCAGCCCGGCGACCATGGTGATGGGGAACTCCAGCCCCTTCGCGCCGTGGATCGTGAGGATGCGGACGGCGTCGTCGTCGGGCTCGGGGACGACGGTCTCCAGCACGTCGGCGTCCTCGGCGATCTGCCGGACGGCCCAGGCGACGAACCGCCCCAGGCCGGACCCCCCGCTGTCGCACCAGGCGCGCGCCTGGTCGACGAGGAACCGCAGCCGCCGCCAGTGGTCGCGGGGCCGGTCCTCGACGGTCGTGAGCTCCACCAGCCGCAGCTCGCGGGTGATCGCGTCGAGGAGCTGGTTGACCGGCACCCACCACCGCTGGTCGTGCCAGCCGCGCAACGTCGCCAGGGCCGCGGCGACCGGGTGCCCTTCCAGACCCGCGGGGACGTCGGCGAAGAGCGACCAGCGACCGCCGGCCGCCCGCCAGGTCACCAGGTCGACGTCGGAGCAGGCCAGCCCGGGGTGGCGGAGCGAGGCCAGCAGGGCGACCTCGTCGGCCGGGTCGTCGACGGCCTGGAGCAGGGTGACGAGGCCGCGGACTGCGTCGGTACCCCACACCAAGGAGCGGCTCTCGATCCGGTAAGGCACCTGGCGCTCCTGCAGCGCACGCTCCAGCGCGGGCAGCGAGGCGCGGGTCGGCAGTAGCACCGCCATGTCCTGATAGCGCGCCGGCCGGCCGTCGCGGACCTGCCACCGCCCCTTTGCGCGCACCATGACGTCGGCCAGGTGGGTTGCTTCGGCGAGCCGCAGGTCCTTGGCCTTCACGCCAGCTTGCGGTCCGCCGAGCAGCAGCACCGGAGGAACGTCGTCGACGGCCGTCCGGGAGGGCAGCAGGTCGGCGTACACGATGCCGTCGCCGGGGTCGAACAGGGTGCGGAAGGCGGTGTTGGCCGCGGTCAGGACGCCGGGCACGCTCCGGAAGTTGACCTCCAGCCGGGGCCCGGCCGCGTGACGCGCCCCGACGGCGTTGAACAGGGTGACGTCCGCGCCGCGGAACCGGTAGATCGACTGCTTGGGGTCCCCGACGAAGAACAGCCGCGCGCCCTCGACCTGGGTCTGGCTCCAGTCCGACCCGAGCCCGCCGGGGTCGCCGGCGAGCAGATAGGCGATCTCGACCTGCAGCCGGTCGGTGTCCTGGAACTCGTCGACGAGCAGCGCCGGCCAGCGGGCGTGCAGCCGTGCGCGCACCTCGGGGTCGTCGCGGAGCACGTCGCGGGCCAGCACCAGCAGGTCGTGGTAGTCCAGCTCGCCGGTGTCTCGGCGGCGCTCGGACTCCGCGAGGAGCCAGTCCTGCACCCGCGCCGTCAGGGCCTCGGTGGCGGCGGCGCCGACCGTCTGGAGCACGGCCGCGCGGGCGGCGTCGGCCTCTTTCAGATCCGCGACGATCGCCTGCTTGTCCAGGCCGGCGCGGGCCCAGTCAAGGCCAGTGCCCTTGTTGCCGGAGGGGAGATTCACGGTGGTGAGCCGTTCGAGCAGGTCGAGGGGGTCGGTCAAGCCGGTTAGGTCATTGAGCAGGGGCGCGACGGTGGACCGCAGGTGCGCGGCGAGCTTGTCGTCCGGCCAGGCGTCGGGGTCACGGAGCGCTCGGCGCAGCGGTGCGGCGATCTCCTCGACGCCGATCGGCGGGGCGGGCCTGTCGACGAGTGGCCGGTCGCGCAGCCGGTCCCAGGACGCGCCGAGCGCGGTGGCGACATCGGCGAGCCTGTCGATCGTGAGCCCCAGGGTCAGGGCGCGGAGCAGGTGCTCCCGGATCGCCCCGTCGTCCAGGAGGGCGTCGAGGAAGTCCTCCCAGGACCGTTCGGCGCCGTCGCTGCCGGCCAGGGCACCGGCGACGGAGAAGCCCGGCGGCAGCCCGGCCTCCAGCGCGGCGTCGGCCAGGATGCGCGAGGCGAAGCCGTGCAGGGTGGTGAGGACCGCGTCGTCGAGGTCGTGGCCCGCGGTGAGGAGCCGGTCCCGCTCCGTGGCGTCGAAGTCGCGGCCGTGCAGGTGACCCTCCGCCGCGGTGGCCAGGGCCTCCCGGAGCCGGTTGCGGAGCTCGGCGGCCGCGTTCTCCGTGAACGTGATGGCTGCGAGCCCGGCGGTCGAGGTGAGGTGCCCGGTCGCGAGCAGCTCCACCACCCGGTCGACGAGAGCGTGGGTCTTGCCGGTGCCGGCTCCGGCCTCCACGAACAGGACCTCGGCGACGTCGGTGCGGATGCGGTGGCGGGCGGCGTGGTCGGAGGGGTCGGTCACAGGGTGGCCTCCGGGTCGACGACGCGATCAGCGGCGGGGTGGGTGGCGGGGTCAGCGGCGGGCTCGGGGTCGACGAGCGTGGCGTAGGGGCGGACCGGGGCCGCGGTGCGGAGGCGGGTCCAGGCCTCGGCGCGCCCGGTGGGGCAGACCCGGTCGAAGGGGCAGTAGGTGCAGTTCTCCCAGCCCTGCCTGTTACTCCGCCACGACTCGGGGCCGGGGTGGGCGGGGTATACGCCGTCGCGGATGCCCCCGACGGTGACGTCGAGGACCTCCAGCAGGCGCCGCTCCTGGTGGGCGCCGACCGGGCCGCCCCGCTGCAGGGCGCCCTGCTCGACGAACCAGAACCAGGCCTGCACCGCCGCCTCCGGCAGCCCCTCGAGCTGGCGGGCGGCGAGGCCGTACAGCAGCAGCTGGAGCTTCTTGCCGCGGTCGACCAGGTCGGCGGCCTCGTCCAGCGACGGGTGCTTGGGGATGGCGTCGTAGCCGCTGCCGCTGCCGGTCTTGTAGTCGATGACGACCAGATCACCGTCGTCGGTGCGGTCCACCCGGTCGATGGAGCCCGTGAACGGCACTTGTCCCTGACGGGGCAGGGTGACGACGAGCGGGTCGGCTCCGTCGCGTCCGAAGGCGGCCTCGGTCGCGACCGGGGTGGAGCGGCGGGAGCGCCGCAGGTCCGAGTCGACCGCGAGGATGCGGAGCAGGGTCCGCCGCAACCGGGACAGCTGCGCCGCCCACAGAATTTCGCGACCGGTCAGGCCCCGCTGGGTGAGGTCGGCGGCCTTGGCCTCCAGCAGCGCGACAGCCTCGGCGACGTCCTCCGGGGTCCACTCCTGCTGCGGGTCCAGGCCCGCCGTGCCGTCCTCGGGCAACCGGCTGCGGACCAGCGTCTCCAGCACGTCGTGCACCAGGGTGCCCTTGTCTCGGGCGTCGATGGTGTCGCCGGCGCCGCGGTCCTCCAGCGGTCGGACCCGCAGGACCGTGCCGAAGAGGTGCTGGGCGGGGCAGGTAGCCCAGACCTGCAGCTTGGTCGCCGACAGGTGCGCGTCGACCCCCGCCCGCAGCTCCGCGGGGAGGGCGTCCACGCCGCCGGACCAGGCGTCGAAGCTGCCTGCCCGACGGCTCCGGGCTGCCTCCAGGCCGCGCTGGAGCCGGGGGTCGGCGGCGGCGAGCGCGTCCACGTCCCCGTGCAGCGCGGCGGCGACGTCGAGCTCCTGCAGGTTCAGCCGTGTGGTCGCACCCCGGAGGGAGGCCTCGAACGACGGCGGGCAGGCGAGCCAGGGCGCGTCGACGATGTCGCCGTCCAGGGCCGCGGCGGTCACGGTGCTGCCGTGCAGGCGGCTCGCCTCGGCGAGGAGCCAGGGGGAGGCGAACTGGCGTCGCTGCGAGCGGGGGTCGGCCCGCGGGTAGGACAGCCGGACCTCACCGGAGCAGGCCAGGGCCGCCGCCCACCGGGTCCGCTCGACGACCCGGCGGGAGGCCACCGTGGCCAGCGACGGCGAGAGCGCGGTCCGGTCGTCGTCCCGCAGCAGCGGGTTCTCCCGGCGTCGGGCCGGGAGGGCGTCCTCGGTGCAGCCGAGGACGAGCAGCAGGTCCAGGTCGGCCCCGGTGAAAGACGCCACCGGGGCAAGGAGGAGCCCACGGCCCAGGGTCGTCGCGCTGCGGACCCCTGAGCCCAGGGCGTCCTCCAGCTCCGACCTCAGGGCGGCGTCGCTGAAGGGGGTGGGGGTGGTGGACACCGCGCGCAGGCTGTCGAGCACGGCGTCGCACGCGGCCTGCTCGAGCGCGACCTCGGGGGAGTCCGACCCCTCGCGGGCGGACCAGCCGTCGACCTGCGCGCGGGTGCCCATGACCCCGCGCACCAGGACGACGAGCGCGTCGCTCGCCTCGCGCCAGCCGGGAGCGGCGTCGACGGCGGTGACCAGGGCGTCGAGGCGCTGCACCTCGACCAGCAGGCTCTCTGCGTCCGCGACCTCCCGGTCGAGGCGAGCGGTGTCCGCCCCCTCGGTGAGGGCGCGGGCGCGCAGCTCGTCCGCGTGCCGGGAGAGCCGCTGCTGCCACTGCGCCGGCCCCCGGGAGACCCCGGCCTCGCGAGACACCCGCTCCCAGCGGGTCACCGGCAGCCGCCGACCGTCGCCGTCCACGCGGGGACCGTCGGACATCCACCGCAGCAGGTCCGCCCGGGGCAGGCCGCGGGCGTGCAGCGCCATGAGGCCGGTGAGGGCCCGGCCGGTGAGCGTCTGGGCGAGGTTCCGGTCCCCCGTCACGTGGTGCGGGAGGCCGGCGGCCGTGAGCTGCTCGGACAGCAGCCGGGTGTAGGGCTCGGGGGAGACGTAGGCAATACCGATCCGCTCGGGCCGGCACCCGTGCTCCTGCAGGTGCGCCACCGCGGCGCGGACGGCGATCCTGACCTCCTCCTCCGGATCGGGGGCCAGCGTCACGGCCGTCACCGGGGAGGCCGGGGACGTCGGCTCCGCCCCGAGCCACTCCAGGGTCCCGGGGTGGGCAGCCGGGGCGATGACGACGGTCAGGCGCGCCCCGAACGCGTCCAGGAACGACCGCTCGTCGGGCCGCAGTGGACCGGCCGCCACGAGGACGACCGGCGGCAGCGGGTCACGGGAGGCCACGGCGGCGGCGAGCGCCATCACCTCCGGCCCGGTCAGCAGGCCTGCGATCTGCGACCGGTAGGCGGTGTGCAGGAGCCGCACCTCGTCGCCGCGAGGGCTCAGCGCGGCCTGGCCCGGGCCGACCCTGGCGTCGTCGAGCTCGGTGAACGCCCCAGCGAGCAGGTCGGCGGTCGCGCGTTGGCGTCGGGCGGCCGCCACCAGCGGTGAGGTGGCCGCGGCGGCGAGCATCTCTGCGACGGCCCGGCGCCGGTCGAGGGCGGTCAGCGGGCGGCGGGCGGGGCCCGGCCCGAGGGCGAGCTCCACCGTGCAGAGGCGCTCCGCCAGCTGCGGCAGAGAGCCGAACCGCACGTTGGCCCACCCCCGCGGCCCGGCCGACCCCCGGCGCAGGGTGACCCCCGCCAGCGAGGTCGGCACCACGACCTCCACCGGGGCGAGCGGGTCGCCCGCCTGGGCTGCGGTGACGGCCCGGCCCAGCGCTGCGGCGAGGCTCCCACCGGCCTCGGGGCGGATGACGGTCCCGCGGGAAAAGGCCATGGGGCGGAGGCTAGCGATCGGGCGAGGGCGGGTGGTCGGTCTCATGCAGATCAGACGTAGGGAGAGGCGTTTCCAACTGAGTCCGCGCGAGCTCGCTTACGACACCCTGCTCGCCCGAGCCTCCGCCATGTGCACGGTGGACTGCTCGGGTGAGCGTCATGACGAGAAGCGCCTGACGGCGAAGACACCGGCGTGGGCGTAACAGTGTCCTGCGTCTCGTGTGGTCGCAGCTCGGTGGCGGTACCAGCGCTACGTTACCCATATGGAGCGAAACCGGACGTGGCTCAGGGACGGCCGGGTAGTTGTCCTTGCGCGCGGCGCCAAGACACAGACGATCAATGTCTGCACCTCGGCCAACAAGGACGGCAAGTACGAGCACATCTATCGGCTGCCCATCACTGAGGATGTCGAGCTGGCCGACATCGCTGAGCTGGCCGACGCCGGGGCAGTGCACGACTGGGTGCCCACCCGCAACGGAGTGGAGGAGCAGCGGGACGGTCAAGGCGGACAAGCGGTGCTGCCTCTTGTCGATGTCGACATCGATCTCGATCAGGTATGGCTCGCTGACGCGACCGCGGCCGTGGAGGTCGTGCTGGACGATGTCGTGATCGAATTCCTCGATCACCCGTACCTGCACCGGGTCGAGCACTCGTTGCACGCCGAGATCTACCGACGGCTCAAGGATCAGCCTGCCTTGCAGGGGCAATTTCCTATAGCCACCGGGGAGCTGACCCAGGTCGCTCACAAGGAGTGGCCCGAGACCTTCCCCGATCGCAGCGTCGGGGCCACCCAGCGCGGTTCGTTCGACCTCGCGGTGGTGAGCCCGCAGCAGTTAGCGTCGGCCAGCCGCCAGAAGTTCCGGCAGGGACGGATCGCCGCGCCGGTCGTGGTTGAGGTCGGGCTGGACTACGGGTTGGAGCATCTTCAAGCCGACGGAAAGAAGATGCTCGACAGCCACGTCAAAGCCCCCTACATCCTGCATCTTTCCCGGGTGGGCAGCCTGGACGTGGACGCGATCGAGGCTTACGCCGTGGCGCCTCCTGGACATCTTCGCGTCGCCTACGTGCACCACAATCCGAGCGGTCGTACGCGCTACAAGCGGCTGGGTGACAGCGCGATGCGCACCAGGTGAATAATACCTGATGAGGCACGCGCTAAGGGCTCCGACCTACGGTCCGTCCAGCGCCTGCTCCCACAACTCGGCCATCTCGGCGCCGAACGCAACCAGCAGCACCGTCTCCACCGCAGTCGTCGCCCCGCGCAGCGCCCCGACCGACACGCGTGCCGCCTCCTCGGCCGGGTAGCCGTAGACGCCCGTCGAGATGGAGGGGAACGCCACCGACCGGGCGCCGACGTCGTCCGCCCGCGCGAGCGCCGCCGCGTACGCCGAGGCGAGCGTCACCGCGTCCTGCGGCCCCCGGTACTTCGGGCCGACGGCATGGATCACCCAGCGGGCGGTCGCGAGGTCGAAGGCCGGTGTGACGACGGCCTGCCCGGGCGGGCAGGGGGCCAGCGCGCGTGAGGCGGCCAGCAGCCGGGGTCCCGCCGCGGCATGAACGGCACCGTTCACACCGCTCCCGCCGCGCAGCGACCGGTTGCCGGCGGTCACGACCGCGTCGACGCTCTGCTGGGTGATGTCGCCCCGGACGACGAAGATCCTCATTCGGCGCCGCCAGGTGCCGACCGAGACCTGTCCGGCGGGTCGTCGGGGGACCCGATCCAGTCGCAGCTGGGGCAGCCGTGGCGAGGAGGGTCGGGGAGGACGACGCAGCCGCCCAGGATGACGTCCGGCGGCGGCGGGCCGGCCGGCATGCCGTACATCACCCGGAGGAGTGGGGAGTGCCCGCATCGCGGGCAGGTGAGCTCGTCCTCGTCCACGTCCACGTCCGTGACCATCTCTTCGGCCAACGCCTGCTCGTCAGCGAGGTCACGCAGCTCGGTGGCCGTGAACGGGTAGGTCCAGCCGATGCTGTCCCGCCCGACGAAGAGTTCGACCCCTTCATCGGTGACCAGGACGTTGCCGTCGAACTCGTGGTCGGCGTACAGGACGTCCTCCAGATCGTCGGCGCGCTCGAGATCGAACGCCTCGAGCAGGTCCACCTCGTCGTGGATCACGTCCTCGGCGTAGCGGAGCAGGTACTCCCGCGACGTCACCTCCTGGTCGAGGAAGAGACGCGGGTCCAGCGACGTGAACCTGTCGGTCCGCCGCAGCAGCCGCTGCCACACCTCGCCGACGGTGCGACCGAGGGCCCGCTGCTCCGGCCGGTGCAGGGACTGCTGGTATTCCTCGTTGCCCGGGTGCAGGACGTGGAGGACACGGACCCGGTCGGCGCCCTCGGCGTGGTCCTGCTCGAGGGCATGGGCGAGCAGCTGCTGCCGGACCAGCTGGTAGACGGGCTCGTCCAGCAGCAGGTCGAACGGCAGCAGGTCCCCGCGGACCGGACCTTCCGGGTCGGCGACCGCGCGCTCGTACCGTCGCTCGCGGACCTTGTCCTTGGCGGGGTCAGGTCGCCGAAGCCGGTAGGACTCGGTGTACTTCCACTCCACCAGCACGAGCTCCACCGCCCCGTCCCGCGCCCGGTGCAGGAAGGCGGCGTCGATGCTGGTGCAGCGGGCGCCGCGGACCCGTTGCCCGTCGGGCACCTCTCCGAAGTAGTCCGTGGGCCCGATGTATTCGAAGGTGAGGTAGCGGCCGGGCTCGACCTGCAGCACCTCCTCGATGCCGAGCAGGTCGCCGAACGCTCGGACGACGCGTGCCGGGTCGTGCACCATCGGCATCGGTGCGTTGACGCACTGCACCTGCGAGGACAGCAGGTGGTTGCTTGGACCGTCGCCGACGCCGGCGTGCCACGGGATGTCCAGCTCGTCGAACAGCGCCAGCGCCGGCTCCCGGACCGCCTCGAGCAGCGAGTGCTCGGCGTAGGCGGCGGGGAGGCAGTAGTGGTGCTGCGTCGCGCTGGTGGTCCCGTTCTGGTGGACGTAGCCGGCAGGCAGCTTCGCCGCGAACGGCAGGGTGGCCGTGCGGGCCTTCCACGTCGCGGCGCGGACCTTCTCGTGCTCGGTGTATGTCATCTACGGCCACGGTAAGAGGGGGGTCGGACATAGCCGTGAGCGCTGTTGGGCAGGCAACTGTGCCCGATCCTCTCGCGACCGCGTGCTGCCGGTGAGCTCCCTCGGCGGGACGGGCGAGGCGAGGCGACCCGATCCGTGCGGCAGGAGGCTGCGCCTCAGCGCTTCCGCCCGTACACCTGCGACGGTCGGCCCACGGTCCCGCTCGACATCCGTGACGTCGCCCGGAGCTGCGGCTCCATCAACCGACGGAAGGTGTCCTTCTGCTGCACCCGGCTCAGCACTGCCTCGTGGACCTGGCGCAGCTCGGTCATCGTGAACGCGGGACCGAGCAGCGTGAACGGGTCGGGGTGGCGGGTGTAGTGCCGCTGGAGCTCCTCCCGCGCTCGCCGCACGATCGCACCGTGGTCCCAGAGCAGGGACGGCGGTCGCGAGGCCGGGACCAGGCGTAGTCCTCCGTCCGAGGCCTCCACGGCAGGAAGGACGGCCTCCAGGGGCAGCGCCGCGAGGTGGGCCGCGCTGAGGACCCAGCCCCGGTCGTCGCGGTAGGGGTCGTCGAAGACGCCGATCTCGGTCGTCCGGGCGCGCTGGCGGATGCCGACCTTGGTCGCCAGCGATCGCATGACCGCGTCCTGGAGCCGCTCCCGCTCGTGGAGGAACGTGCCGGGCAGGGACCACGTCGCACGTCCGTCGGCGCCGTCCCGGCGCACCAGCAGCACCTGGAGCTGGAGGACGGGCTGGTCGGCGGCCGGGTCGGCGCGGGGGGCGACGGTCAGCACCGCCGTGTCGACCGCTACCGACGGACGGGGGAACGCAAGCAGGTCGCTGGTCGGTGCGGTGCCGGGAACCACGGGGACCTCCGAGGGAAGCAGTTAGCGCGCTACCGCGTTATTAGAGGTTAGCGTTCGAGTAAGCGCAGTCCTGATCCAACCATCGGAAGGTCGTGTCACATGTCCATCGTCCCCCTGCCCCGGCTGCACCTCGGCAGCCCCACCCACCGCGGCGGCCTCAGCGTCTTCCCCCGTCTGGGCCGCCGGGACCCCGGTCCGGGGTCTGTCCAGCGGCGGGGCCGTCGCCGTCGACGAGCGCGAGGTGCTCCAGTGGTCGGGGAGCTCGTGGCCCACAACCAGGGCGCGCAGCCTGCGCTCCTCCTGGCTGGCGAGCTGTTCGAGGGCGGCTGGCAGCACCGGGCCCTCGTGCACGACGTCGTGCTCGCCCCCGGCAACCTGGCCGTCGTGGTCGTGTCCCGCTACGACCGGGCCTACGGCCCCTCGAGCACCGGCACCCTCTTGCACCACCTGACGACCGTTCTGCCGAGCGTCCCCCCGTCGCCGGACGTGCTGGCGGGTCAGCGGGGTGTGCTGATCGGCATCGGGGGGCAGCCGGCCCTGCTCGAGCTGTTCCCCGACCCGCGGTCGCTGCGTCGTCACCTGCCGGCGCTGATCGCGTCGGCTTGGCTGGACGCGGGGATGCGGCCGTCCGTCCCGACCCCAGGCCGTCAGGCGCGAGCGTTCGTCGCAGCACTGGCGGCATCGGGAGGCAGGCGCTTCCGGACGGTCTCCACCGTCGACGCGGTCGACGGCCGGGCCGTCGCCGGTGAGAGCGACCACGTGCTGGCCCGCGGGGTGCTGTGGCAAGACCAGCTGGCGCACCTGACGGTGCTCAACCCGCGCCACGACCTCATGCTGGCCGCGTGATGACGCCCGGGACACCGCGGCTCACCCGCCTCAACGACCAGCTCTTCACCAGTGCCGACCTGCCGCAGTGGGACGGACGCGCCTGGTCCGCCGAGCTCGACCGCTGGGAGGCGCTGGGCATCACCCACGTGGTCGACAACCGCATCGAGGCGAGCGACCTCGACCTGCTGGCGGAGTACGCGCCGGCCATCACGTACCTGGAGAACGGCGCGGACGACGCCGGGCAGCGGATGCCCGACGCGTGGTTCGACCGCGGGGTGGACTTCACGCTGGAGGCGATGGCGGACCCGTCGGCCAAGGTCCACGTGCACTGCCACATGGGGATCAACCGCGGACCGTCCATGGCGTTCGCGGTCCTGCTCGCGACGGGTATGAGCCCCGCGGCTGGGGTACGGACTATCCGCGACGCCAGGCCGAGGGCGGCCATCGGGTACGCGGGGGACGCGCTGTCGTGGTGGCACCGGCGCTCGAGTGCCTCCGCGGTGCAGCGACGCCAGCAGCGGACACAGCTGCGCGCGTTCTGGGCGGCAAACCCGCACCACACTGTGCGCGTCATCCAGGAGGTCCGCGACGAGGAGATGCGCGGGCTGCTGGAGGCGGCTGCGATCGATCGGGGCTGATCGAGGTGTGCCGCAGCTGACCCGGCCGGTCCCGTTGTGTCCGGCCCCGCTCGTAATCTGCGGTCATGTCCACTGCAGGTGCGCCGCAGTCGTCCTTCACCGCTCGCCAGGCCATGACGCACGTCGCGCCCGACGTCCTGCTCCGGCCGCTGACCGGTTCTCGGCTGCACCTGTCGCAGTGCTACCGACTGGAGCGTGGTGCGACGGTGTTGGTCGTGGCGAACGAAGCTGACCTCGAGGCCTGGCAGGTCTGTTCTACGTGTCAGGCGGAACTAGGCGGTCACGGTCGGCAGTACTTCGACAATCTCGAGCGGGCGCTGGAGGCGTACGTTCCCCTGCAGGCGCGGCAGAAGGTGCGGAACTTGGCCCGAGACGTCGACTACGACGCAGTGTGGGCTCCGAACAGCCGCTCCTACATCGCGTTGGGCTCGGACGGCACCGCCGTCGCGTATGTGGGCAAGACGTACTGGAGGAGCGGGGGTGCTCTCACCGAGCTGCCCGGCTACGACTCCGGCGCGGGCGGGGGACCCGCGGCGGCCGGGGCCCGACAGGGCCGCGAGTGCCCGACCTGCAACGTCCTGATGCCGGTCGCCGGTGGGTGCGGCACGTGCGACTGACTGGTCGGTGATGCAAGGGCGCGTCGTCCCATTGGACGGGTTCTCGACGCCGGGGCAGCGGGCTACGTCACATGGGCCCTCCAGCACGCTCGCTGTTCGGTAGCGCCCGCTCCATCAGCTCGGCATTCGGTGGACGAGCGCCACCAGCAGCACGACCTCGACCGCCGTTGTCGCCCCTAGCAGCGCCTCGACCGACACCCTTGACGCCGCGTCGGCGGGGTAGCCGTAGGCACCGGTCGAGATGGAGGGGAAGGCCACCGACCGTGCGCCGACCTCGTCAGCCCGCGCGAGGCTCGCCTTGTCCGCCGACGCGAGCGTGCTGCGTCCTCCGGTCCGCGGGAGGGGGCCGACGGCATGGATCACCCAGCGGACCGTCGTCAGGTCGAAGGCGGGAGTCATGGCCGCCTGTCCCGGCGGGCACGGCGCCAACGCCCGCGGTGCCTTCAGCAGCCTGGGTGCTGCCGCAGCGTGCATGACCTCGCCGGTATACGTGCTGCGGTACGGCGACAGTCCTTCCGCCGCAGCGGCCCACTGCTACACCTCGCCGACGGTGCCGCCCGCCGCCAGGTGCTCTGGGCGGGGCAGTGACTGCTGGTACCGCGGCGCCCCGGCGTCACGCAGCTCGCAGACAGCGGTCCAGCGCCCCCGCCACGTCAGCCAACTGCTGCCGGGTCCCGAGGGTCCCGGTCGGCAGCGCCGCCCAGAGCTGGTCCGCACCGCAGACCGTGACGCCCTTGACCTGCAGCGCCACCCGAGGTCGTGCCTGTCCCACGAGGCACACGACGGCGTGGACCGGGACGTCGCGCACCCCCTCCGCGACGAGCGCTCGACGCACAGTAGCGGCCTGCCGGTTCGCCTGGACGGCGGCCTTGTCGACCGAGGACCGTTGGCCTGCGTAGTACGAGCTTTTGTGGACCCGCGCGCAACCGGACCAGTTCTTTGCCTCGACCACCGTCACGCCGGCAGAGGCGACCACGACGTGGTCGGCGTTCTCGCTGCCCCGGCACCCGCGGTCGAGGAGAACCCCAGCCCCACGCCCCAGCGCCTGCTGCCGCTCGACGACGGCCTGCAGCCACCGACCGACCTCAAGCTCTCCGATAACGCCGGTCCGGTGGTGCATCGTCTCGGCCGTCGGGGAGCTCCAGATCGGCAGGGCCACGACCGCGGCGCCGACGAGGAGGCCCAACGCCGACGCCAGAGGTCCGAAGGGGACGATCGCTGGGAGACTCAGCAGCAGGAGGACGACGCCGGCAGGCACCCGTCGCGGCCAGGATCGTGTCCGCGTGACCTTCTCTGCGGCAGCCCTGGTCCTGTACTCCCGGAGCGCTGAGGCACCCGGGACACCGGCGTCCGGCCACCCGGTCGCCGATGTCGCCGGCGTGTGCGCGCCCAGGTCGGAGGGAGCCGGTGCGGGCGATGCCGCCGCAGTCACCACGGCGTCCGTGGACCCGCTCCCGGCCCGCAGCGGTGCGACGCCTCTGCCGCAGGACTCCAGGCACAGGACCCCCGGACTGCGGCGACCACTCGACCCGCTCCCCGACAGGGACCGCGCGACCACACCGGCGGCACTGGTCGGCTCTGGGTGTGGTGATGACGCTCATCGCACCCCCGGACATGGCTCTCCGCCGGGTCGTACGGAGCCGACCCGGCGCTCGGGGCCGTATCGGTGAACCCGTCCCAGGTGCCCACCTGTGTCCCCCGGTCCCTGCTATCACCTCCTGGTGAGGGGAAGCGTCCGGTCGCTGCGCGACGCGACAGTGCTCCTGACCGGCATGCTGCTCGGGGGGTGCGTGGTCGGGGTGACGATGTCGGGGGAGCCGGGGGAGGTCCCGGTCGCCTCCGCACCGTCGTCCGACACCTCGCCCGCCGAGCCGACCCGCTCGGCCATCCCGACCGGCGACGAGCCCACTGACGAGCCGACCGGCTCTCCGTCCGCGGCGCCGGAGGGGACGGTGGCCAGCGCGGCCGCGCTCGTCCCGGCCATGTCGCCCACCCCGACGCCGGCTCCGCCCCCGCCGGCACCTCCGCCCTCGCCGGCACCCCAGCCGGACGCATGGGTCGTGGTCGACGTCATCGACGGCGACACCCTGGACGCCCGCCGCGACGGCGTGGTCGAGCGGGTGCGAGTGGTCGGCCTCGACACCCCGGAGCAGGGGCAGTGCGGGTTCGACGAGGCCGCGCGGCGCTCACCTTCCTCGCGCAGGACCGGCAGGTGCTCCTGACGCCCGGTGCCCGCGACAGCCGGGACCGTTACGACCGGCTGCTGGCCTATGTGGACGTCGTCGAGGACGCCGCGTCAGGAGCGACCCTGGACGCGGGACTCAGCCTGATCACCGACGGCTACGGCATCGCCCGCTACGACTCCCGCGACGGCTACGGCGCCCACGCGAGGGAGGCGGAGTACATCGAGGCCGACGCCGGGTCACCGTCACGCGTCGACTGCGGCGCCGCACCTGCCCCCCAGGTCGTACCGGCACCCGCAGGACCAGCCGCCGCCGGGTGCGACGCGGCGTACCCCGGCGTCTGCATCCCGCGGCGCCGCCGGATCTGGACTGCGGTGACGTGCCTCACCGCAGCTTCGCTGTCGTAGCCCCGGACCCGCACCGCTTCGACGCTGACGGGGACGGCCGCGGCTGCACGTCGGGGTGACCACGGCCGGGGGCTGGTGGCGCTGCTGGAGGTGGGGCTGGCGGGCGTCTTGTGTCCGACCCCCTCGAGACGATGGTCGCCGTCGAGCGGAAGAGGGTGGTGGCTTGTCGTACCTGGACATGGCGCGGTCGCACGTCAAGGAGCTGGCGCGCGAGGCGTTCGAGCTGGCCGAGGTCGTCGTGGACCCCGACGGCGACCTGGCGTTCCCGTTCGGGACTGCGGTGCTGTACGTCTCGGTCGTGACGGACGGAAGGCTGGTGCGGGTCTGGGCCCGGGCCGCGGACGGGATCGCGGTCACCAAGCCGGTGCTCCGCGAGGTCAACGACGCCAACGCCTGGCTGGTCCTGGCGCGCGCGTGGATGCACGGCGGCGCGCTCATGATCGAGGGCTGCCTGCCCGTCGAGACGCTCCGTGCCGAGGACCTGCGCGCCCTCGTCTCCGAGGTCGGCGGGACCGCCGACCGCCTCGGCGCGCTGGTCGCCACCGTGCACGGCGGGAAGGTGGCGCTGCCCGTCGGACCGGTGCCGGGGGCGGAGTGATGACTCTGTGCGGTCGTGTTTCACATCCTGAATGACAGTATTCAGGATGTGGGCCAGGCTGCCCCGGCCCTGCTGCCCGCCCTGCGCAGCGTCGCGCAGGCCCGGGTCCTGACCCGGCTGTTGCTTGCGCCCGAGGTGACCTGGACCGTGCCCGCCCTCGCCGAGGCCGCGGACGTGTCCCAGCCGACCGCGAGCCGCGAGGTCCGCCGGCTGAAGCAGACCGGGGTCGTGACCGTCGACGGCGACCGGAACCTCCGCTCGGTAGCCGTGGACACGAACGCGCTGCTCTACCCGGAGCTCGCCGGGCTGGTCCTCAAGGCCTTCGGGCCGGCTGCCGTCCTGGGCCCAGAGCTCGCCGCGGTGGACGGGGTGGAGGCGGCATGGGTGTTCGGCAGTTGGGTGCGCCGCTACCTCGGCGACCCGGGGTCCTCTCCGTCGGACATCGACCTGCTCGTGGTGGGCCGGCCGGACATGGACGAGCTCGCCGACGCAGTGACCCGGGCCGGGTCTCGGCTCGGGCGTCCTGTCGGTCTGTCGTTCCTCGCCCCCGGGGAGTGGGAGGACCCCCGGGACGGGTTCGTCCGTGACGTGCGTGACGATGCCCGGGTACCCGTCGCCCGGGTGAGCGGCCCGTGAGCCTCGACGACCTGCCGCGCAGCGGCCGGGTCGAGCGGGCGCCGGCCGGCCCCGCCTCGGCCCATGGACCGGCTCGCCGCCTGCGAGCAGCACCTGCGCAGCGCCGGCCTGCTGGCAGACGTCGATCCGGCCACGGCGTGCGCGGCCCTGTACGACGCCGCGCGCAAGGCCGTCACCGCCCACATGCTCGCCCGCGGGTACCGCGTCCAGAACCGGGCGGGCGCCCACGAGGCCGTCGGGCTGTACGCGGCGAGCGAGCTCGACGACCCGACGGGCAGCGTGGGGTGGTTGCAGGCCATGCGGTTGAAGCGGAACCGCAGCGAGTACCACGACGTGCCCGTGGGCCGGCAGGAGGTGGCGGCCGACCTGACCCGTGCGTGGGGCATCGTCGCCGCCGTGCGCGCGGCGCTCGAGGAGCGGGCGGTGCCCGGCGAGTGAGTGGAGCGGCACGGTGACGCTGGCGGCGACGTTGCGCGTCCGGCGGTCGGTGCTGGTGGAGGAGGGGGCTGATCCGCGAGTTGCGTCCGACCCCTCCGAGACGACGGCTTGGGCCGGTGGAAGGGGAGGGCGGCTTGTCGTGCACGGACGTACGAGTTCTGCCGCATGACGCTCGATGGACAACTGACGGGGCCAGACTGTCGCGATGACGCCCTGGGGGAGGCAGACGACATGACTGCGCGCTCGGTGCCGGAGGTGCCCGACTTCGCGTCCGACGCGGAGCGGGTGGTGTGGGAACGACTGCGCGAGCAGCTCCCGGACGACGCCGTCCTGTTCGCCAACCGCCGGTTCACGGACGCTGACGGCGACTGCGAGGCCGACCTGCTGGTGGCGTGGCCCGATGTGGGGTTCGTCGTCGTCGAGGTCAAGGGCGGCCACGTCAGCCTGGACCGGGACGGCCGGTGGCATCAGAGCGGCAAGGGCGGCGACCACGGCGTCGACCCCGTGCGACAGGCACAGCGGTGCCGCTACGCCCTGCGCGGCCACCTCGACGGCAACCCGACATGGACAGGCGGTCGGATCCGGACACAGCACCTCGTCGCGTTCCCGTACTCACGCGTGGCGCCAGACGTGTCAACCAGCGACTGCCCGCGCTGGATGGTCCTGGACCGGGACGACGTCACCCACCTGGCGCGTCGGCTCGCAGACGCGGTCGACGCCGGTGCGGACCGGAGCCTTCCGACGCCCGGGACCGGTGAGGTCGCCCAGCTCGTCGACTGCCTCGTCGGCCGCCCGGTCGCGCAGCGGGACCACGTCGCCGGGGAGGTCGAGGCCCGCGGGGCCGCGGTGGACCTGCTCACCCAGCGGCAGGCGGCTGTCCTCGACCACATCTCCCTGCTGCCGCGGGTGGAGGTCAGGGGCGGGGCGGGCAGCGGTAAGACGTGGCTCGCCGTGGAGCAGGCACGTCGGTTCGCCGCCGACAAGATGCGGGTCGCACTGCTGTCGTACTCGCGGGGCCTGGCGATGTACCTGCGCGAACGCTGCGACCTGCTGTCCGCCCGGCAGCGCCCCGCCTATGTCGGTACCTTCCACGGTCTCGGTCTGGAGTGGGGCGCGAAGCCGGGTGCTGACGACGACCCGGTCTACTGGGAGGACGAGCTGCCACGCGCGATGACCGCGCTGGCCGCCGACCTGCCCGACGGTGAACGATTCGACGCCCTGGTGGTGGACGAGGGTCAGGACTTCGACGACACCTGGTGGCCGGCCCTGCTGGCCGGTCTGCGCGAGCCCGGTCGGCTCGTGGTGTTCGCCGACGAGGGGCAGCGCGTGTTCGCCCGCGCGGGACGCCCGCCCGTGGACCTCGTCCCGATCCCGCTGGACGAGAACCTCCGGAACACCAGGCAGATCGCCCAGGCCTTCAGCAGCCTCGTGCCCACCCAGCAGCGCATCCGCGGCGGCGACGGCGAGGCGGTCCGCTTCGTCCCGTGCAGCAGCGAGGACGCGCTCGACACGGCGGACGAGATGGTCGACGAGCTGCTGGAACGCGTGGGCTACGAGCCGCACCACGTCGCGCTGCTCACCACCGGCCGTCGGCACCCGGTGCAGCGGGAGGGTCAGGAGGAGGGGCACGACGTCTACTGGCGTGACTTCTTCGACGCCCGGTCGACGTTCTACGGGCACGTCCTCGGGTTCAAGGGGCTCGAGCGGCCGGTCGTGGTGCTGGCCGTCAACGGCTTCGGCAGCGGTGACGGCGCCGAGCGGGCCCGGGAGAAGCTGTACGTCGGTCTGTCGCGGGCGCGCGACCTGCTGGTCGTCTGCGGCGACCCCCGCCTGATCCGTTCGGCCGGTGGGGACGGGGTGGCACGTCGGCTGGGGATCAGGTGACCGTGCCGCCGACCGCCTACCAGGCCGTCGGGACCCCGTAGCGACGCACGACCTCGTCCTTCGACACCAGGACGAGGTTCTCCAGCTGCGCCTGAGCGACGAGCATCCGGTCGAACGGGTCACGGTGGTGCAGGGCCAGGTGGGCGGCGGCCTGGGCGTGCTCCGCGGTGATCGCCAGCACGTCGACGTCCGCGCGGCGCGCCGCCTCGGTGACCGGCGGGACCGAGAGGCGTCCCGCCGCACGCTTGATCTCGGCCTCCCACACCGACGCCGCGGACAGCAGGACCAGCTCCGCGCCGGCCACGAGCGTCCGCGCGCTGGCCGGCAGGCGTTCGTCGCCCGCGACGAGCCACAGGAACGCGTGGGTGTCGAGCAGGAGCCTCACGCCGCAGGGATCCCGAAGAGGTCGGCCATGTCGTCGTCGCCGACCCAGTCGCCCGGGTCGTCGATCTCGCCCCGGAGCGCCCCGAACCGCTCGGCGTGCACCGGGGCGCCCGTCACCGGGACCAGGCGGGCAACTGCTCGGCCGCCCCTGGTGACGACCACCTCACCGCCCGCCTCGACCTCGCGCAGGAGCTCGGACAGCCTGGTCTTGGCCTCGTGCACGCCTACCTCGGTCATCTGGTCAGGTTAGTCCTGCTGCACCCAGCGAACAACCAGAATGGTTGGCGCTGATGCCGGCAGTTCCGAGGGCGTGGCGGTCCGGCAGACGGTCGCGACATGAGGCTCGTCAGGCGGGCTCGGCCGGGACCGCTCGCGACCCCTCGGGTGTGATGACGTACACCCCGATCAGACGCGGCCCCTCCGCGCACGCCGTAGTGGCGGCCCGGCGCCAGGCCTGGTCCCCGGGGCGGATGCTCAGGCCCTGTCGTCGCGCGACCGCGACGAGCACGGAGCCCCGCTCGTCCGCTGCCGCGACGAGGCTGCGCAGAGCCGTCTCCCGCTCGGCTTCGGACAGGTCGTCAGGCAGCTCGCCGACGATCGCCGGCACCAGCAGCCGGTCCTCGTCGTCGCAGAGCAGCACAGCGATCGCGCCGCGATGCCGATCGCGCTCAGGAACCACGAGGTCGAGGACGTCGGCGGTGTAGGCCGGGTCTGACAGGGGGAGGTCTTGTGGGTCGTCGGGGAGGTCGGTGAACGCCATGCCCGGAGGCTGTCCCGGCGAGGCCCCGCTTCGTCAGCGTCGTCCACAGACCCGACCTCCGTCAGGGGCTCCGACAGCGGGGCGCGCCGCGCATGACCCGCCCGCGGGTGCAGCGACCCTGCGCGCTGCGCTACACACGGTGCCGGCGCCTCCACCGAGCCGCGCCGGCGCCCGACTGACGAAAGGCACTCTGTGAAGGACAAGCGAGCTCTCGTCGTCCGAGGCGGCTGGGACGGCCACCAGCCCGTCGCAGCCACCGACCGCTTCAGCCCGTACTTGCGGGACAACGGCTACGACGTCCGCGTCGAGGAGTCCGCGGCCGCCTTCGCCGACAGCGACTACATGGCCGGCGTCGACCTGGTCCTGCACTGCGTGAGCATGGGCAGCATCGAGAAGGACGAGGTGGCCGGCCTGCGCGCTGCCGTCGAGGCCGGGACCGGCCTGGCCGGCTGGCACGGCGGGATCGCCGACTCCTACCGCGACGTGTCCGACTACCTGCAGCTGGTCGGCGGGCAGTTCGGCGGCCACCCCGGCAAGCACCCCGATGAGTGCACCGGCGAGCAGTCCGACAACTACGTGCCGCACCGGATCACCATGCTGCCCGCCGCGGCCGAGCACCCGGTCACGGCCGGCATCGCCGACTTCGACCTGGTGACCGAGCAGTACTGGGTGCTGGCGGACTCCTACTGCGACGTGCTCGCCACCACCACGCAGGCGGTCCGGGAGTGGGACCCGTGGCACCGGCCGGTGACGTCGCCGGCGGTGTGGACGCGTAGCTGGGGCCGGGGTCGGGTCTTCGTCTGCACCCCCGGCCATGACCTCGAGACACTTGACAACCCCAACGTGCGCACCCTCGTCGAGCGGGGGCTGCTGTGGGCGAGCCGATGAGGGTCGGTGTCGTCGGCTGCGGCGCGATCCTGCCGCAGTACCTGCAGACCTTCGCCGGCCTGACCTCCGTGCAGCTGGTCGCCGTCGCGGACCTGGAACCCGCCCGTGCGGAGGCGGTCACGGCCGACCTGCGGGGGGTGCGCGCGCTGACGGTCGACGACCTGCTGGCCGACGACGAGGTCGACGTCGTCCTCAACCTCACTGTCCCGGCCGCGCACGCCGAGGTGTCGCTCCGGGCCATGGCCGCGGGCAAGCACGTCTACACCGAGAAGCCGTTCACCTCGACGACGGAGCAGGCCACGCAGGTGCTCGACGCGGCGCGCGCGGCCGGCGTGCTCGTCGGGTGCGCCCCGGACACGGTGCTCGGCACGGGCGTGCAGACCGCGCGGAAGGCGGTCGACGACGGCCTGGTCGGGGCACCGGTCTTCGCGACGGCGACCATGCTCACCCCCGGCCACGAGCGGTGGCACCCGAACCCGGACTTCTACTACGTCCCGGGCGGCGGCCCGCTCATGGACATGGGGCCGTACTACGTCACCACGCTGGTCACGTTGCTCGGGCCCGTGGCCTCGGTCGTCGGCGCGGGCAGCCGGACGCGCGGCCTGCGGACCATCGGCACCGGCCCGCGCGAGGGGGAGCAGGTGCCCGTCAGCACCGACAGCCACGTCACCGCCGTCCTCGTCCATGAGTCCGGGGTGCTGTCCACCTTGGTCATGAGCTTCGACGGGGTCGCGACCCGTGCGCCGAACATCGAGGTGCACGGCGAGCTGGGCAGCCTCGTGCTCCCCGACCCCAACTACTTCGACGGCGACGTCGAGCTGTGCACGCTGGCCGAGCGGGACGCCGGCTGGCAGGTGCTCCCGGTCAGCGCCGGCTACCGAGGAGCCGGTCGCGGGTACGGCCTCGCCGACATGGCGGTCACGCCGGCCGGGCAGCAGCACCGCGCGAACGAGGAGCTCGGGTTCCATGTGCTCGACGTCATGGAGTCGGTCCTCGCCTCCACCGCGAGCGGCGCGTCGGTACCCATGCGGAGCACGGCGGCCCGTCCTGCACCGGTCCCGCTGGGCGACCTGGCCTGAACGACAGGGCCGCCGGACCAGACGGTCCGGCGGCCCTGGATCACCCTGCGGTCAGTCCCGCTCGTGGCTGAACAGCCAGTCGAGCATGACGGCGTTGGAGTACGTCGGCACCCACGAGAAGTGCGGGTTGACCGGCGTCGTCCCCGCGGTCCAGGTCGTGAACAGGTGGTCGGCACCGGCGGCCTCGGCGGCGTCCCACTGCGCCTGCGCCCGGGCCTCGTTCTCCGCGTCGGGCAGGTTGGCGGCCCACTCGTCGAACACGACGGGCGTGCCGAGCGAGGCGATGGTGCGGAACAGCGCGATGTCGGAGTCCGGCCGGTCGTAGAGGACGGTGCCGTCGTCGACGGAGTGCGTCGCCCAGATCGGGATGGTCGCGAGCACGGGCGCCGCGGGCTGGTCGGCGTACCCGGTGGTGGGCAGCGCGGCCGCGAACAGGTCCGGGTGCTTCGGCAGGATGTCGAAGGTGCCCATGGAGCCCATGGACAGCCCGGTCAGGTAGACGCGGTCGGGGTCGACGGGCTGCTCGGCGATGGTGCGCTCGATGAGCTCCATGAGCGTCTGCTGCACCGCGGGCACCTCCCACACCGAGCTGCCCGGCGTCACCGGCTGGATCGACGGCGGCGGGGCCTGCGGCGCGAGGACGATGCTGCGGTCGGTCGCCTGGCGCTCCGGCTCGGCGAAGGCCACGGCGAGCTCGTTCGCCATGAGCTGGACGGTGCCGTCGGTGCCGCGCTCGCCCGCACCGTGCAGGGCGACGACGAGAGGGAGCAGCTCCTCGCTCGCGCCGCGCTCGGCGGGCGGGGTGTAGAGGCCGTAGCGCAGCGTCGACCCGGACGTGCCCGTGGTGGAGCGGACCTGGAAGTCGTCGACGACCAGCCGCACGACGTCGTCGTTGGCGACGGCGTCGCCGGTGGCGGGCACCTGTACGCGGCCGCGGGCGTCGACGACGTCCTCGTCGATCTCGAGCAGGTAGGCGCCGTCGAGGTCGAGCCGCTCGTTGACCGTGCCGTTGTAGGCCAGCGCGGCGGCGCCCGGCTCGGCGGTGGCGAGCTCGACGACCAGGTACTGCCCGACGCGGCGCTCCTCACCGGGCTCGGGGGAGTGGCTGAGGTAGACGTCGACGACCGTCCGCTCGACGGGGAGGCCGTCCACGGTGACGGACACCTCGAACGCCTCGGTCGGCAGGTCGGCGGCACGCACCCGCAGCCGGCTGTCGTACTCGACGACCAGCGCGCTGACGGCCGCCCCCAGCTCGTCCACCTCCACGACGGCGTCGACGCCGACGATCTCCGGGGCGGACGTCGTGCCGGCCGGGGCGGCCTGGGCCGCTCCCGTCGAGCCGGCCGTGAGGCCCACCAGGGCTGTCGCTGTCAGGACGCTCGCCCATCGCACCGTGCTCGTCATCGAGGCTCCCCGTGCTCGCGTTGGTCGGCCGCCATGGCCGCGCAGCACCGATCCCACACCGTCGGGCGGAAGTGGTCAACACGCCGGTCAAAGTGTGTGAGCGGTCGCGGCACCGGAACCGCAGACCGGCCCGCCCCCTGAGGGGACGGGCCGGTCGTCGTGCGGGAGGGCTCAGCCCACCGGGTACCGCACCAGGTATGCCGGGTCCTCGTAGCTGTCGGGGTCACCGGCGGGCGGGATGCCGTCCACCCGGTCGCCGACGCCGTTGACGATCGACTCGATGATCCCGGGACCGCTGAGGTTCTTCGTCATGACGTGGTTGAGCACGACAAGCGGGGTCTCGGGGACCTCGTAGCCGTTGGCCGTGACGATCGACGGGTTGTTGCGGTTGAAGGCGTAGACGCCGCCGCCGGTGAGCGTGTGCCGCTGCACGTCGTCGGCAACCTTGTACGCGGCCCAGCCGAGCGTGCCGTCGTCGGCGGTCCAGTCCGCCTGGGTGGGCGGGTCGTAGGGCAGCTCGTTCTGGAAGAACACGACCTCGCCGTCCTCGCCGTTCCAGACCACGTTGTGCTCCTGGAAGTGCTCGACGAAGAACCCGGTCGCCGTGACCCGGTCACCGTTGACGACGACGCCGGTGCGGCCGATGTTGGTGCGCCAGCGCTCGTTGTCGCCGAACGTCCCGTCGGTGCGGTCGAAGCCCTCGATGCCGTGGTCGGCGCGCCACACCCAGGTGTGGTCGACGAGCACGTCGTCGCTGTTGACCTCGAGCGCGACGTCGGTCCGGCCGACGTAGGGCCCGCCGACGCGGAAGTACACGTCGGACAGCGTCGTCGGGTTGGCCGCCGACGACTTCCGCGGCGACGACGGGCTGTTGGGCCGGCCGACCTGGAGCAGGGCGGGGGACTCGACCTCGCCGGCGTCGACGGTGATGCCGGCGACGACCACGCCGGGCACGTCGGCGATGCGCAGCGGCACGGCGCCGCCGACGGAGTGCAGCGTCGCCAGGCCGAGGCCGAGCACGACCGTGTCGGCCCGCTTGACGGAGATGCTCCGGTCGATGTCGTACACGCCGGGGGTCAGCAGCAGGTGCTTGCCGCGGGCGAGCTGGCTGTTGACCTGCTGCTCCGAGACACCGGGCTCGGCGACGAAGAAGTCGCCGAGGGGGATGGTGCGGCCGGCGGTCAGACCCTCGTCCCAGGACAGGCCCCGGGTCTCGGTCGCGGCGGACGGGACACGGACCTGGTAGACGCCGGCGTCGTCGACGAAGAGGTACGGCTTCTCGCGGCTCACCGGCGTGGTCTCGAGCGTCGTGTACGGCGTGGTCGGGTAGTCGCGGTCGTCGGGGGCGCCGACGACGCCGGCGAAGACCTGGTTCCACACGGCGTTGGACCAGGCGCCGACCTCGCTGTTGCGGGTGAACCACTGCTGCTGGGAGCCGTTGGTGATCGACGCCGAGCGGGAGTCGGCGATGAAGCCGCCGCTCGCGAACGACGGGCCGGTGCAGTAGTCCATCAGCGTGAGGTTGCCGCCGGTGACGTCGACGCGGCGCATGGACACCGCCTGCGACACGGCCCAGAAGTTGGCGCTGGACTCGCAGCCGCCCTGGCCGGCCTTGTTGACGTCGATGGTGAGGTTGGAGACGCCGCGCCAGAAGTTGTTGAGCGCGAAGCAGCCGACGAACTCCGGGTTGCTCGGGTCGTCGAAGCACTGGTTGTAGACCTCGACCGCGCCATTGATCGTCACGTCGCCCGTGTCGGCGCCGAGGCCGACGACCTCGGTGTAGTAGCCGACCTTGATCTGCAGCGGCTCCTCGTCCGTACCGTAGACACCGGGCTCGAACAGCAGCGCGTACCGGTCGGAGCCCATCTCGGCGCTGACCTGCTTCGCGTGGATGGCGTCGACGGTCGCCTGGATCTCGCTGACCGGCATGCTGGGGTCGAACACTGTGGTGCCGGGTCCGAGGTCGGGGTCCGTCGCCGAGGCCGACGGGGCGGGGGCGGCAGTCGCGGTGGCGGCCGAGACCAGGGTCAGCGCGACGCCGGCGGCCAGCGCCTGGCCGATCCGCCTGCTCACGCGTGCGCGGGGTGCGCGCAGGGTGCTTCTCACCGGTGGACTCCTTCGTCCTGGAGGGGTGGGGTCGTCAGCGGTGCACCGGTGGCTCGTCGCCTGGTACCTGCAGACCGCGGAACTGTCGCACGACCCCTGGTCAGATGCCACGGACGGTGCAGTGTCCGACGGCCCAGCCGTCCAGCGCGCTCAGGGGACGGGCGAGCCCACCGGCTGAGCCGCACCCGCACGCCGGGCGGGGCGACGGCGGACCGCCCGGGCGCGGTCGCCGCGCACCCACAGGTGCGCCCCGCCGACCACGACGAGCCAGACCAGCGCGAGCGCCGCCAGGGCCGCCGCCGCACCGGCCGGCTGCGTGACGACGAAGCTCGGGACCAGCCGGTCCGGGACCGCCACCGCGCCGACGAACGCGCCGGCCAGGCCGCTGTAGCTGCCGATCATGTTGCCGCGGTGGGCCCTGAGGTCGTGCCGCCTCGCGGCGCGGACCCCGAGGACCAGGGCTGTCAGCGTCACGAGCGACAGGACGTGCAGGACGCTGAAGCGACCGTCACGCAGGTCGCGGATCGCGAACGACGACGTGGCGACGAAGGTCATGCCCGCCACCCACGACCACCCGACGAGGCGGTGGACGGTGTCGCCCTTGCGGCGGCGGAGCAGCGCGTAGGCACCCAGACCGAGGCAGAGGACGGCGGTGCTCGCGTGGGCGACGAGGAGGGCCAGCGGGGCGGTCATGGGAGGACCTCCGGGTCGGGGGACGGCGCGCTGTCGAAGGTGCGGACCAGGTCCCGGGTGTCCTGGGCGTAGCGCTCGTAGTCCACGCCGCTGGCGCTGACCAGGCCCACGAGGCCGCCCTCGAGCAGGGTGGCGCAGGCCTCGACCTGCTCCTTGCCCGCGGGCGTGAGCGAGAGCCGGCGCCGGTTGCCGCCGGCCGGGTCGGGCGAGACGTCGAGCAGCCCCGCCTCGTGGAGCACGCCGACCATCCGGCTGGTCGAGGGCTCGGTGACCCCGAGCCGCTCGGCGAGGGCCTTCTGCGTCGGGGCGCCCTCGCCGACGAGGACGAGCGCGAGGAAGCGGCGGTAGGACAGCCCGGCGCTGGCCTGCAGCATCCGGTCGGCCGCGCGGTCCAGGCGAGCGGTGAGCGCGTGGAGGTCGAAGGCGAGCGAGCGGTCCGGCACCGCTCCACCATAGCGTCCTAACTTAGCGATGCAAGGTGCGCGCCGAGGTTCTGTCGTCGGGGCGGGCTAGCGTCCCGCCCCATCGACCACCGACGAAGGGGACCGTCATGACCCACGTCCTGCTCTTCCACCACGCTCTCGGGCTCACCCCGGGACTGCACGAGATCGCCGACGTCCTGCGGGGGGACGGCCACGAGGTCACGCTGCCCGACCTCTTCGAGGGCCGGACCTTCGCCACCGTCGAGGAGGGGGTGGCGCACGCGTCCGAGGTCGGCTTCGGCGTCCTCACCGAGCGCGGTGTGGCAGCAGCCGACGCCCTGCCCGCCGACCTCGTCTACGCCGGCGTCTCGCTCGGGGTGATGCCCGCGCAGATGCTGGCGCAGACCCGGCCGGGTGCCCGCGCCGCGGTGCTGCTCGAGGCGGCCGTCCCGACGGGCGAGTTCGGCAGCTGGCCGGCGGGGGTGCCGGTGCAGGTGCACGGCATGGACGGCGACGAGTTCTTCGCCGGGGAGGACCTGCCCGCCGCGCGGGCGCTGGTGGAGGAGGCCTCGGCGACCGCGCGGGCCGAGCTGTTCCTCTACCCGGGCGACGGTCACCTCTTCGTCGACCCGTCGTCGCCGACGCATGACGCCGCGGCGAGCGGGCAGGTGCTGGACCGGGTGCGGGCGATGCTGCGGGAGGTGGGCTGAGCCCGGCTACCCGACGACGCGGACGCCGTCCTTCCATACCTCGCGGACCCGCTCGCGCAGCCCCTCGAGCTCGCGGGCGTCGCCCTCGACCACGACGACGTCGGCGCGCATGCCGGGGGCCAGCCGCCCGATCTCGTCCTGCATCCCCAGCAGCGCGGCCGCGCTCGACGTGGTCGCGGCGAGCACCTGGTCCGGCGTCATGCCGCCGGCGGCCATGAGGGGCAGCTCTTCGAGGTTGGTGCCGTGCGGGGACACCGCGGCGTCCGTGCCCATGGCGACCTTGACCCCGGCCTCGACGGCACGGGCGAAGGACTCGCGGTGGGTCTGCACGACGCCGCGCGCCTTGGCCACGCTCGACGGCGGGATGGACGCCCCGGCGTCGGCGGCGCGGATGACGGCCAGCGGCGCCGACAGCGTCGGTACCAGCCAGGTGCCGTGCTCGAGCATGAGCTCGATGGCCTCGTCGTCCAGGTAGATGCCGTGCTCGATCGACCGGATGCCCGCCCGGACAGCGTTCTTGATGCCGGGCGCCCCCTGGGCGTGCGCCATGACCGACGCGCCCTGCGCGGCGGCCTCGGCGACCATGACGTCCAGCTCGGCGGGGGAGAAGTGGGCGTGCCGGGGGTCGTCCGTCGGCGACAGCACGCCGCCGGTGGTGTGCACCTTGATGACGTCGGCGCCGGCGCGCAGCATCTGCCGGACGGTCCGGCGGACCTCGTCGGGGCCGTCGCACAGCCCGGACGGCCGGCCCGGGTGGGGCACGAAGAACTCCAGGTGCGTCCCGGACGGCAGCCAGTCGTCGCCGTGGCCGCCCGTGATGCTCAGCGGCGCCACCGAGATCTGCATCCGCGGCCCGGCCACCAGGCCGTCGTCGACAGCCTTCTTCACGCCGAGGTCCGCCCCGCCCGCGTCGCGGACGGTCGTGATGCCCGCACCGATCGTCGCCCGGAGGTTCTGCGCCGCCTCGTAGAAGGAGTAGCCGAACGGGGTGTACGCCATCCGCAGCGAGTCGACGCTCGTGACCATGACGTGCACGTGGCAGTCGACGAACCCCGGCAGGACCGTCGCGCCGGCACAGTCCACCTCGACGTCGCCGTCCAGCCCGGGGCCCACCTCGACGACCCGACCGTCCTCGATGACGACGTCGGCCGCGGCCGCGGGGGCGCCGGTGCCGTCGACCACCCGGCCGCCGGTGAACAGGGTGCGCGTCATGGTCGGGACCTCCGAGGCGTCGGGCTGCTACCGCGGCGTCGCGGCCGGTCGAGCCTAGGCCCGGGCCCGACGGGGGACCCTGCACGCGCGGACCGACCGGGCGCACCTGCCCGCGCGGGCGCGGTCGGACCGGGACCGGTGTGCGGGCCGTGGTGGCGTGGTGGCGTGCCAGCATGAGACCCGTGGACGCCGACGCGGTGCAGCAGCGACGGCTGCGCGACATCGCCGTCATGCGCCGCGTCCGGGACCGGATCGACCGCGACCACGCCCAGCCGCTCGACGTCCCCGCGCTCGCCGCCGAGGTGCACCTGTCCGTCGGCCACCTGAGCCGCGAGTTCCGGCGGGTGTACGGCGAGTCGCCCTACTCCTACCTCATGACCCGGCGCATCGAGCGGGCCATGACGCTGCTGCGGCGCGGGGACCTGAGCGTCACCGACGTCTGCTTCGCCGTCGGGTGCTCGTCGCTGGGGACGTTCAGCACGCGGTTCACCGAGCTGGTCGGGGTGCCGCCCAGCGTCTACCGCCGCCGCCACGCCGCGGACGCCGCCGGTATCCCGCCGTGCCTGGCCAAGCAGGTCACCCGACCGGTCAGGAATCGAGAAGCACGGGCCCGGTGAGGCTGCCTAGCGTGGCGGGCATGGACATCACCATCCACCACGCGTTCGTCCCCCACACCGACGGCGAGGCCGCGCTCGGCTTCTACCGCGACCTGCTCGGGATGGAGGTGCTGAACGACGTCGGCTACCAGGACATGCGCTGGATCACCGTGGCGCCGCCCGGGTCGACGACGTCCGTCGTGCTCCACCCGCCTGCGATCGACCCCGGGCTCACCGACGAGGAGCGCCGCGTCATCCTCGACGTCGTCGCCAAGGGCGCGCACGCCGCGGTGACCCTGGCGACCGACGACCTCGACGGGCTGTTCGAGCGGCTGGTCGCGGCCGGCGCCGACGTCGTGCAGGAGCCCACCGACCAGGACTACGGCGTGCGCGACTGCGCGTTCCGCGACCCGACCGGCAACCTCGTCCGGGTCAACCAGCGGGCCTGACGCCCGCCGGCCCGCCCGCCCGCCCGCCCGCCGGCCCGTCCGCCGGGAGCGCGTCGGCACGCGCCTCGTCAGCGCTGCAGGCCGGTGCGGATCTCCGCCAGCGCGGCAGGCAGGTCGACCGTCGGGGCCCAGCCCCACGACCGTGCCCGTGCGGGCACGAGCCGGCCGGTCCACTCGGCCTCGTCGGTCCACCGCGGCTCGACGCCGAGCGCCTCGCACACCGTGCCCAGGTAGTCCCGCCAGGTGGCGTGCTCGCCGGCGACGACGACGGCCGTCGTCCCGCCCTGGACCGGGCCGGCGTCCGGGTCGTCGGAGGAGGCGACCGCACCGGTGGCGACGTCGGCGAGGAACGCGGCGAGGTCGTCCACGTGCACCCACGACCACGACTTCTCGGGGCTGGTGCTGCGGTCGCGGTCGCTCTCGGCGGCGCGGGCCGGGCGGAGGGTGTTCCACACCGACGTCGGGCCGGCGCCGACGATGGCGGGCGGCCGTACCAGGACGAGCGTGAGCCCGCCGACCTCCGCGAGAGCGGCGTCGGTGTCGCGCTTGGTGACGGGGTAGTCCCCGCCGTCGTCGCCCACGAGGGGGCTGTCGTCGCTGACGTCGCCGACGCCGGGGGAGCGGTCGTACACCGCGGCGGTCGACACGTGGACGAACCGGTCGACGCCGGCGTCGCGGGCGGCGCGCGCGAGCACGGGGGTGCCGACGACGGCGACCTCGTGCTGCACCTGCAGGTCCGAGCCCATCGGGTGCACCGTGGTGACGACGGCCGTCGCGCCGTCGACCACGGTGGCGGCGAACCCCTCGTCGGCGAAGTCACCGACGTGCTCGGTCACCCCGTCGGCGGCGGGGGCGGTGCCGGCGCGGCGGACGACGGCGCGCACCTGCGCACCGCGCTCGACGAGGGCGTGGCAGGTCCGCTCGCCCACCAGGCCGTTCGCCCCGGTGACCACGACGACGGCAGGAGTGTCAGGCATGCGACGACACTGCCACCGTCCGCCCGGGCGGGCACCGTGAGGTCGGCCACGGCGCCGGGGAGCGTCCACGGGCCGCAGGCATGCACCGCCCCGACGGCGGGCACCCGGGGAGCATGACACCGCCCAGCCCCACACCTCTGGACCTGCCCGAGGCCGTCGCTCCCGCGGCCGACCTGGCAGCGACCACCACCTCCCGTCGCCGGCGCCGACCGGTGCTCGGCGCCCTGGTGCTGTCCGCCGGCATGCTCCTGGCCGCGTGCGGCGGCGAGGCCGTCGAGCCCGCCGACGCCGAGACCGGCGTCCCCCTCAACTCCGGCGAGGCCGACCCCGCCGCCAGCCCCGAGGACAGCGGCGACCCGCTGACCGGTTCGAGCCCCTGACACCCGGCGCGAGGGCCCCCTCGCGCCTACGACCACGGACCGTGCGTGCGGGGGCGCGGGGACGGCAGCTCGCGGGACCACCATGATGGCCGGGGCGCCGCCGCCCGGCGGGGCCACGCCGAGGAGAGGAGCGGTCCCGTGAGCACGTGGACCTCGACCGTGCAGGCCCCCTGGTGGACGCGGGCGGTGGTCTACCAGGTCTACCCGCGCTCGTTCGCGGACTCCGACGGCGACGGCATCGGCGACCTGGGCGGCGTCATCGAGAAGCTCGACCACCTGTCCGACCTCGGGGTGGACGTGCTGTGGCTGTCGCCGGTGTACCCGTCCCCGCAGGACGACAACGGCTACGACATCAGCGACTACCAGGACGTCGACCCGCTGTTCGGCTCGCTGGAGCAGCTCGACGCGCTGGTCGAGGGCCTGCACGCCCGTGGCATGCGCCTGGTCATGGACCTGGTCGTCAACCACACCTCCGACGAGCACCCCTGGTTCCAGGAGTCGCGCTCCTCGCCCGACAGCCCCAAGCGGGACTGGTACTGGTGGCGGCCCGCCCGCGAGGGCATGGCCGCCGGTGCGCCCGGGGCCGAGCCCACCAACTGGGAGAGCTTCTTCTCCGGCCCTGCCTGGGAGCTCGACGAGGCCAGCGGCGAGTACTACCTGCACCTGTTCAGCCGCAAGCAGCCGGACCTCAACTGGGAGAACCCCGAGGTCCGCCAGGCCGTCTACGCGATGATGCGGTGGTGGCTCGACCGGGGGGTCGACGGCTTCCGGATGGACGTCATCAACCTGGTCTCCAAGCGCGTCGAGCCCGACGGCTCCCTGCACGACGGGCCGCCCGTGCCCGGCACCCCGTACGGCGACCGGTCGCCGGAGACCGTGTGCGGGCCCCGCATCCACGAGTTCCTCGCCGAGATGCACCGCGAGGTGTTCGCCGGCCGCGACGGCGGGCTGCTCACCGTGGGGGAGACGCCCGGCGTGACGGTCGAGGACGCGCGCCTGTTCACCGACCCGGCGCGCGCCGAGGTCGACATGGTGTTCCAGTTCGAGCACGTCAGCCTCGACCACGGGCCGGGCGGCAAGTTCGACCCCCGCCCGCTGTCGCTGCTGGACCTCAAGGCCTCGTTCGGCCGCTGGCAGGCCGGGCTCGCCGACGTCGGCTGGAACTCGCTCTACTGGGACAACCACGACCAGCCGCGCGCGGTGTCCCGGTTCGGGGACGACTCCCCGGAGCACCGGCGGGACTCCGCCTGCTGCCTGGCGACCCTGCTGCACCTGCACCGGGGGACGCCGTACGTCTACCAGGGCGAGGAGATCGGGATGGCGAACTACCCGTTCACGTCCCTGGACCAGGTCGCCGACATCGAGAGCGTCAACTGGGCGCGGGAGGCGCTCGCCGCCGGCGCCGACGAGGCCGCCGTGCTCGCCGCCGTGCGGCACTCCAGCCGGGACAACGCCCGGACCCCGGTGCAGTGGGACGCGGGCCCGCACGCCGGGTTCACCTCCGGCACGCCGTGGCTGGCGGTCAACCCTGACTCGACCGGGTGGAACGTCGCCGCCCAGCGCGACGACGAGCGGTCGGTGCTCGCGCACCACCGCCGCCTCATCACCCTGCGGCACGAAGACCCGGTCGTGTCCCTCGGCAGCTTCACCATGCTGCTGCCCGAGCACGAGCAGGTGTACGCGTTCCGCCGCTCGCTCGGCGACGACGAGCTGCTCGTCGTGTGCAACGTCGG
This sequence comes from Aquipuribacter hungaricus, assembly GCF_037860755.1. NCBI lineage: Bacteria > Bacillati > Actinomycetota > Actinomycetes > Micrococcales > Intrasporangiaceae > Aquipuribacter > Aquipuribacter hungaricus. Next base: position 58,302 of record NZ_JBBEOI010000004.1, read on the forward strand.
GTCCACGCCCGTCGACCTGGGCGAGGGGCTGCCGGAGGTCGCCGGGGCCGCGCTGGTGCTCGGCACGCACGAGCCCGCGGACGACGGGACGCTGCTGCGGCCCTGGGAGGCGAGGGTGCTGCGACCGGCGCGCTGACGGACGGTCGGCAGCCGGCCGTGCCCGGGCCGCCCCGGTCAGGGGCGGCCCGGGGTCCGGTCAGCCGACGGGGGCGCCCGCCCCGGCAGGCCTGCCGACGTGCTGCATCACGGTCTCGCGCTGGCGCACGAGCGCGGCCAGCGCCGGGTCGAGCGTCGCCTCCGCCGCCTGGACCCGCGCGCGCGACTGCGGGTCGACGAGGGTCCCGTCCTCCTCGCCGGGCTCCTCGCCCGGTCCGTCGCCCGGCCCCGGCTCCTCCAGCTCGACGAACACCGGCAGGTCCTGCTGGCACGTGACGTCCTGGGCCGGCACCTGCCGGGTGAGGAAGTACGCCGTCCGGACCGCCTCCGCGCACAGCGACAGCCCGATGGTGGCGTGGCCCCAGCCCTCGACGGTCACCAGGCGGCTGCCCGGCATGTCCGCGTGCAGCGCCAGCGCGCCCGCGTACGGCGTCGCCGGGTCGAACGTCGTGTTCATGACCAGCAGCGGGGTGGCCGTCGTGCGGTCGAACGGCCCCCGGTAGACGCCGGTGGTGTCGACGTCCCACGCCGCGCACGGGCCGTCGGTCCACGCCCAGGCCGGGCCGAAGTACCCGGCGGAGCTGTCGGCGGCGGCCTCCCAGGCGGCAGCGCGGCGGGGCTGGACGCCGTCGGCGCACATCACGCCCGTGGTCTGCGCGAGCGAGCCGACGTAGTCGGGCACCACGACCTCGGCGGCGAGCGCGCGCAGCCTGCCGAGCGCGTCCGCTCCGGGCTCGCCGGGCCCCTCGGGCTCCTCGGGGAGCGGCGGACCGCTGGCCAGCAGCTCCAGGAGCACCAGGTCCTCGGCCAGGAAGCTCCACCCGAAGCTGCTGTAGAGGGAGCCGAGCGTGATGGCGGTGAGGAGCTGGTGGTCGATGACGAACGGCTCGAACCCCTCCTCCGCCAGCACGACCGGGTCCGCCTGGAGCGTGGCGTGGAGGGCGGCGAACCGGGTGCGGCTGTCGCCGGCGAACGCGCACAGGTCGGGGCCGGACTCCTCGCAGAGCCGGAAGAACTCCTCGAGCGTCTGCTGGGCGCCGACGTCGCTGCCGACGCGGGCGGCCACGGGGCGGCGGTCGCCGTCCCGCCCGGTGGCCCACGCGACGGGGTCGATGACGGCGTCGACGACGATGGCACCGGCGTGCTGGGGGTAGCGGTTGGCGTAGACCGCGCCCACGTACGAGCCGTACGAGACGCCGAAGAAGTTGAGCTGCTCGTCCCCGACGGCCTGCCGCATGAGCTCGAGGTCGTCGGCGACGTCGGTCGTCGACATGCTGTCGCGCAACGCCTGGTCGTCGCGGCAGTCGCGGTCCACGGCCTTGTTGGCGCGCTGCACGACGCGCATGTCCTCGCGGGACTCGGGCCACATGAACGGGTAGTACCCGCCGGCCTGCTGCAGCGAGGTGGCGCAGTCCAGGCCGGCGCTGCGGGCGATGCCGCGGGGGTCGAAGCCCACGAGGTCGTACTCCGCGGTGACCGCCGGGTCGAGGAGGAAGTCCCCGCCGAAGAGGACCGTCTCGAAGCCGGACCCGCCCGGGCCGCCCGGGTTGAAGAAGATCGTCCCCTGGCGGGCCGCGGGGTCGTCGGCCGGGCGCCGCACCAGGGCCAGGTCGAGAGTCGGGCCGTCCGGCTCGGCGTGGTCCAGCGGCACCGGGAACAGGGCGCACTCGTAGCCCGCCGGGAGCTCGGCCGGCTCGCCGGTGACCTCCTCGAGCCAGTCGAGGTACTCCTGCAGGTCGGGCACCGAGCACGTGCCCCAGGCGATCTCCGGGACCTCCGCGACCTCCGCGACCTCGGCTGCCGCTGCTGGTGCGGCGGTCGCAGGCGCTGCGACCGCGCGTCGCGCCTGCGGGTCGGGCCGTGCGGTCGCGGCGCTCGTGGGCAGCACCAGCGCCCCCACGACCACGACCGAGCTGACCAGGACGGACCTGCGTCTGAGCATCATCGCTCCCCCTGTGACGACGGGTGCGGTACCCCGAGCACCGTCGTGACCCCCGTCCCGCCGGACACTAGGGACGGCGCCACAGCGTGACCAGCCCCTCCGGCGGGTCGCTCCGGCCGGTCGTCGGCGGCCCGCCCGGGTGGCCCAGCAGGGGTCGTGCGGCGCGCTAGCGAAGGACGTCCGGGGGCCTCAGCCCCGGACGACCCGCACGATGGCCGGGACGACGGTCTCGTCCTGCAGCGACGTGGTGTCGCCGAGCGGCCGGTCCTCGAGGACGTCGCCCAGCAGCCGCCGCATGATCTTGCCCGAGCGGGTCTTGGGCAGGTCCGGCACGAGGAGGACGTGCGCCGGCTTGGCGACCGGGCCGATCGCCCGGGCGACGTGGGCGACCAGCTCCGCGCGGACCTCGTCCGCCAGGGCACGCCAGGCGGCCGCGTCGTCGGTCGGCGGCGGGCTGACCGGCACGACGAACACCGCGACGGACTGCCCCGTGAGCTCGTGGGCGACGCCGACGGCACCGGCCTCGGCGACGAGCGGGTGCTCGACGAGCGCGGACTCGATCTCGATGGTCGACAGGCGGTGCCCCGACACGTTGACGACCTCGTCGACGCGCCCCTGCAGGCGGACGTAGCCGTCGGCGTCCATGACCGCACCGTCCCCGGCGAGGAACAACCCCCGGGCGGCGAACCGGGCGAAGTACGTGTCGCGGTAGCGCTCGTGGTCGCCCCACACCGTGCGGGCCATCGCCGGCCACCTGCCGCCGACCGTGATGAGCCCGCTCGTGCCGGGCGGGACGTCGTCGCCGTGGTCGTCGACCACGTGCACCGTCTGCCCGGGCAGCGCGACGCCGGCCGCGCCCGGGACCCCGACGTGCACGCCGGGCAGCGTGGAGACCACCGCGGCGCCGGACTCCGACTGCCACCAGGTGTCGACGAGCGGCGCCCGCCCGCCGCCCACGTGGCGGTGCAGCCAGACGTACGCCTCGGGGTTGAGGGCCTCGCCGACGCTGCCGAGCAGCCGGACGCTGGACAGGTCGTGGGAGGCAGGGAACCCGTCCGGGAAGCGGGCCATGAAGGACCTCACCAGTGTCGGCGCCGTGTAGTAGACGGTGACGCCGAGCCGCTCGATCGTGGCGGGGTGCCGCTCGGGGGTGGGGTGGTCCGGCGAGCCCTCGGCGATGACGACGGTGACGCCGTTGCTCAGCGGGCCGTAGAGGACGTAGGTGTGCGCGGTGACCCACGCCAGGTCCGCGGTGCACCAGTACACGTCGTCGGGCTGGGCGTCGAAGACGGCGGCGTGCGTCCAGCTCGCCTGCACCAGGTAGCCGCCAATGGTGTGGACGACGCCCTTGGGCCGGCCGGTCGTGCCGGAGGTGTAGGTGATGAACAGCGGGTGCTCGGCGTCCAGGGCGGGGGCGTCGTGGCTGGTCGGGGCGTCGTCGACCACGTCGTGCCACCACACGTCGCGCCCGTCGGTCCACGGCACGTCCGGCGTCTCGTCCCCGGTGCGGCGGACGACCAGGACGTGCTCGACGCAGGCGAGCCCGGCGACGGCCTCGTCGACGGTGTGCTTGACCGCGACGGCGGCCCCGCGGCGGAACTGCCCGTCGGTGGTGACGACCAGCACGGCGCCGGTGTCCTCGACGCGGAAGCGGAGCGCCTCGGCGGAGAAGCCGCCGAACACCAGCGAGTGCACGGCGCCGACCCGGGCGCAGGCCAGGGCCACGACGACGGTCTCGACGAGCACGGGCAGGTAGACGACGACCCGGTCACCGGGCCGCACGCCGAGCCGCTCGAGCGCGTGGGCGGCCTGCGCGACCCGCCGCTGCAGGTCGGCGTAGGTGACGCGCTCGGTGTCGCCGCGCTCGCCCTCGAACAGCAGCGCCGGGTGCTCGCCCCGGCCCGCGTCGACGTGCTGGTCGACGCACACGACGCTGGCGTTGAGCGCGCCGCCGGCGAACCAGGTGGCGCGCGGGGTGGTCGGGTCGTCGGCGTCGGGCGGGGTCCAGGAGTGCACGTCGGTCCACGGCGCCGCCCAGGGCAGGCGGTGCGCCTGCGCCTCCCAGAACTCCAGCGGGTCCGTCGGCAGGGCCGCGAGGACCTCCGGCGTGACGTTCGCGCGGGCGGCGAAGGCGGGGGGCGGCGGGTAGCGGCGCGGGTCGTGGACCATCGCGCGCCAGGGTAGGGCGGGCGCCGCCCGGCCCCCCGGTACGTCTCGACGCGCGTCCGCCCGTGCACGCCCGAGGCTGTGAAGGTCCAGGCCGGCCCGCAGGTCGAGGCCGCCCGTGCGGCTCAGGTCGAGGCCGTCGTGGCCGATCAGCCCCAGGGCGCACCCGGCGCCGCTCCACCGTCGACCGCCGCGGTCGACCCGTCACGAGGTCCGCCCATGCCCAGCACCCCCGACGCGCACCAGCTCGTCCTGCCCACCGCGCGCGAGCCCCTGGCGACCACGGTCGCCGCGTTCCTGGCCGCCCCGCTGCTGCGCGGCGAGGCGGTCGTCGTCGTGGCCACGCCCGAGCACCGCCGGCAGACCGCCGCCGCGCTCGTCGCCGCCGGGGCCGACCTCGCCGCCGCCCGGGCCGACGGCCGCTACCTGGAGCTCGACGCCGCGGCCACGCTGGCGAGCTTCTGCACCGACGACGGGCCGTCGGAGGAGCTGTTCTGCACGCACGTCGTCGGCCTCGTCGCCTCGCTGGCGGTGCGGTTCGGCGCCGTGCACGCCTACGGCGAGATGGTGGGCCTGCTGGCTGCCGCGGGCCACCTGGTCGCCGCGCTGGCGCTGGAGGACCTGTGGTCGGAGGCGATGGCCGAGCTGCCGCTCCGCCTGCTGTGCGGCTACCCGGAGGGCTCGCTCGACGGCCGGGAGCAGGTGTCGCACGTCTGCGCCGCGCACGACGTGCTCGCGCCGGTGCCGTCGGCGAGCGTCGCGGTCGGGCTCCCGGTCGGGTCCACCGCCGGCCTGCTGGCGCGGCGGACGCTGCTGGGTGCGTGCGTGACCTGGGGGCTGCACGACGTGGACTGGGTCGACGACGTCTCGCTGCTGGTCACCGAGCTCGTCGGCAACGCCGTGCGCCACACCGAGGGGGCCCGCGCGCTGCAGCTGGACCGCTACGGCGACGCCGTGGGCATCGTCGTCGTCGACGCCTCCGAGCGGTGGCCGCGGTCCGTCGCGCCGGAGGGGCTCGCCGAGTCCGGACGCGGCCTCACGGTCGTCGGCGCCCTCGCGGAACGGTGGGGTGTCGAGCCGCGGCCGGGCGGCAAGGCCGTGTGGGCGAGGACCCGGCCGTGCCCGGTGCCGGTGACCGGCTGACCTGTCAGCCCCGGGCGGCCCGACGGACCGCGCGCCGGCGCCGCAGCGCGTCCCGGACCGGGGGCACGACCTGCCCGGCCTCGGCCATCCGCCGGCGCACCCGCCGGCGGCTGAGCAGGATCGCGACCACCCCGCCCGCCCACAGCACGTACTGCACGGACATGGCGGCCCGGAAGTCCGCGAGCGTGGCGGTCCCGCCGCAGGTGCGCAGGTCGAGCACCAGGCCGACCGCCGAGATCGTCACCAGCGAGGCGACGAACCCGCCGACGTTGACGATGCCCGTCGCCGTGCCGAGCCGGTCCGGCGGGTTGAACGTCCGCGCGAAGTCGAAGCCGATGAGCGAGCCCGGCCCGCCGGTGGCCATGGCGAGCACGAGCAGCACGAGCACCGGCAGCGGCGCCGGTCCCGGCCAGGCGATGACCAGCGTCCAGCCCGCCGCGTTGACCGCGACGATGGTCAGCACGAGCCACGACCGGCGGAACGGGTGGCGCTGGACGAGCACGCCGAGCACCGGGCCGTTCATCATGCCCGCGAGGACGAACACCGTGAGCAGCGCCGAGGCGGTGCTGGGCCGCACGCCCTCCCCGGTGACGAGGAACGGGAAGCCCCACAGCAGGGCGAACGCCGTGCCGGAGAACTGGGTGGTGAAGTGGGTCCACAGCCCGAGCCGGGTCCCGGGGTGGCGCCAGGCGGACACCAGGTCGCCGACGATGTCGCGCTCGCTGCGCTCCAGGGGGCCGGCGTGCGGCGGGGAGTCGCGCAGCACCAAGAGCGCGAGGACGCCGACCACGACGCCGGTGCCGGCCGCGGAGAGGAACGCGACCGTCCAGCCGGGCCCGCCGAGCAGCGCGACGAGGGGGACGGCGCTGAGCACCTGGCCGGTCTGCCCGACGATGCCCGTCAGCTGGGTGACCACCGGGACGCGCCGGGCCGGGAACCACGCGGGCACGAGCTTGAGGACGCTGATGAACGTCATGGCGTCGCCCAGGCCGACGAGCAGCCGGCCGACGATGGCCAGGCCGACCGGCTCGGCCAGGGCGAGCACCGCCTGCCCGAGCGCCATGACCAGCGCCCCGGTCACGACGAGGCGGCGGCTGCCGTAGCGGTCGAGCAGCACGCCGACCGGGACCTGCAGGCCCGCGTAGACCAGCAGCTGCACGACGGCCAGCGACGCCACGGTGCTGGCGGAGGCGTCGTAGCGCTCGCCGGCCTCGACCCCGGCGACGCCGAGGCTGGTCCGCTGCATGACGGCGACGACGTAGGCGAGCAGGCCAACCCCCCAGACCAGCCAGGCGCGGCGGGCCGGGGCTGGGGCGGGGGCAGGGTGGTCCGGGCTCATGCGCGGACCACGCTAGACCCGGTCCGGGCCTCGGCCTCGTGCGTGCCGGGACCCGGACCGGGTCGTGCGGGGGAGCTGGTGGTGTGCCCCTCTGGTGGGTGCTCAGCGCTGGTGGTGCGCAGCGCTGGTGGTGCGGCGGCTCAGCGGGAGCCGTAGACCGCCTCGACCTCGATCTCGACGAGCCAGCCCGCGACCGGCAGCGTGGCGACCTCGATGTTCGACCGGGCCGGCCGGGTCTCGTTCTCGAACAGCACCGGCTGGTAGGCGGGGATGACCGTCCCGGTCGTGCGGCTGACGTTGGCGACGTACTTGCGGTAGGCGCGGTTCCAGCCGTTGTAGTCGCCGGTCGGGGCGTCCGGCGGGTTGTCGACGTAGATGCGCATGAACTTCAGCGCGTCCAGCTGGAGCCCGGCGGCGGCCAGGTTCTCCTGCACCCGGGCCATCGCGTTGAGGCCCTGCGCCTCGGTGATGGTCATCCCGGGCGGCAGCGCGCCGGTGGCCTGCTGCTCCGGCGTCGGGACGAAGGTCGGGACGACGGCGGTGACCAGCGTGTAGTCGATGTACCGGGCGGGGCTGCCCGCCGGGGCCGCGGGGTTGCGAGCCGCGGGGCCCGTGCCGGAGGCGGTGTAGGTCCCGACGAGCCCGCCGACGCCGACACCGGCGGACAGGAACGGGTCGGGGTTGACGGAGCCGTCGGCCAGCGGGGGGACGGTGTAGCGCACCTCGCGGGGCTTGGGCGCGAGGTCGGCGGCGACGGCGGCGCCGCCCGCCCCCAGGCCGACGCCGACGACCAGGGCGGCGGCGAGGAGGGCGCGGGGACGGGGGCGGCGGGTGCGGGGGGACATGGGTCTCCTGTCGGTGGGGTCAGCGGTGGGGTCGGACGGGGCCGGCGACAGGGCCCGCGAGAGGGCCCGCGGCCGGGTCGGAGACGGTGCCGGGTGCGGGGAGCCGGGTGGGGCGGGAG